>CAZLTA010000132.1:0-4726 GCA_964562345.1 uncultured Planctomycetia bacterium | reverse complement strand
TCCTTTAGGGCTGCGAAGCGTCCTTTAGGGCTGCGAAGCGTCCTTTAGGGCTGCGGGAAGCGTCCTTTTTTAGGGCTGCGAAGCGTCCTTTATTAGGGCTGCGGGCAGGGACTCTGTCCCGGAAATCTCTGTTTGGGAAATTCCACGGGCCGGAAATCTCAGGGAGATTTCTCGGGAGTCCTAAAGGACGCCCTGCGGACAGGCGAATATTTCATGATATTCATGAAATATTCGGGTAGAAACTCCAGGAATCGGTGCGTCTTTAAAAACCCCCTGCAATCAGAGAATAAAAAATAATTTACCGGAGACTACGAATTATTACCCTTTAATAACAAACCTGTGCCGTTTACCGCAAATAACATGGTGGGGCTGATTATTTATCTCTACAGGAACAGAAAAAAACTTTCCTCTCCTGCCCTGGATGAAAACCGTAACCTGCTTATTAGTTAGAGAGAGGGAAATCCAGCTGCCTTTATAGTTAATTCTTAACCTAATCCGGTCCCAGCGCCTGGGAATTTTCGGCGCGATTCTTATTCTGTCTTTTAATATAGATATCCCGGCAAAACCTCTGATAACTATGTCGATTGAACCGCCCATAACCCCAATATGAATGCCTTCAGAAGCCGTTCCCCCCTGAATATCGAAAATGTCAGACTCTAAAACCTCTTCAAACCATTTCCATGTTTCTTTCGGTTTAGCAAGTAAATGCGCAATGTAACAATGCACTACCTTGCTCAAAGTCGAACCATGCGATGTCCTTTTAATATAATATTTGTAATTTTTATTCAACATTTCTTTATCAAAACGGTAACCCAAACGCTGGAACAGCTCTTTCACTTCCGTAAGCGGGAAAAGATAAAACAGCATCAAAACATCCGCCTGTTTGGAAACTTTGTATTCATCGGGAGACCTGCCCTCTGCTTTTAAAATCCTATCCAGCCGCTCAATGTTTTCATAGCGTTCCCGGTATTTTTCCCAGTTCAGTTCCTTCAAATCAAAATAACCGTCAAACTGAGCAATAATACCATCTTTTGCGATGACTACATTCATTCTCTTTGTAATATCATCCCAGAGTTCTAATTCCTGGGATGTTAAGGCAATCTTTCGGGAAATTTTTATTTTTTCCTTCTCCCCCAGTATATCTAAAACATCCTTCGCCCTTAATAACAGCCAAACCGCCATCAAATTAGTATAAGCGTTATCCCGCAGTCCAGGTTTATCCGAATCAGGATATTTTTCATGAAACTCATCAGGGCCCATTACCCCTTCTATATGATACCGCTGGTCCTCAGAATCAAATTTAGCAAGGCTGGCTGCAAACCGAGCTATAGAAAGTAATATCTCTGCTCCATAATCAGAAAGAAATTGCTTATCTCCTGTCCTGACATAATGCTGCCAGATGTTATAAGCGATGGCTAAAGAAACATGCCTCTGATTCCTGCTGAAATCAGGCCCCCACTCACCTGATAAAGGATTTAGATGTACAATTTGAGTCTCCTCTTCGCCGGTTGATGCACTCTGCCAGGGGAACATTGCACCCCGATAGCCATTCTTTCTGGCATATTTTCTCGCCTGATGTAAACGCCTGTAACGGTATAAAATCAATGCTTTGGAAATATCCGGCATATGCAAATCATAAAACTTCAGAGCATGAACTTCGTCCCAGAAAATATGCCCCCGGTAAGCCTCTCCATGAAGGCCTCTGGCAGGCAGTCCGGCATCTAATTTTATGATATGCGGAGATGCAGTCTGAAGAAGATGAAATATATAAAGCCTCAATACTTTCTGCGAGAAATGGTCCATCTCAATCTGAATATCGAAACTTTTCCACAAAGCTTCCCAGGTGTCTTTATGAAGCTGGTATAATTTCTCAAAACGGGGAGATTTTATAACAACATCTATGGCTGAAGCCGCAGAATCTTTTACGCCTTCATCCCTGGAGGTATATACAGATACGATTTTTTCTACCTCAATAGATTCGTTTTGCGAGGCAAAGATTCTAAATACCTGGTCAATCGTTTCTCTTCCTCTGCTGCGGTGTTTAATATTTATCTTCTTTTCTCTTCCTTTCATAAAAACACGCGTTCTGGCTGCTACTGCGACATGAATATTTGACTGGCTGGTCTTCATTGAAAGATACATCCCGTTAGGGCTGAAATTGCCCAAAGATAAAGGCACAAGATGCTTGGAGTTCAACTGCCGGTAACGTTCAACCCCCGCATTTATAACAGCACCGTCAATCATCGTTTTAACCGTAACCCAATCACTGTAATTCTGGGGTGTGATGATATATTTAATCGCAGCTGCATGAGGATTATCCATACTTACAATCCGAACCGTTTCGACCATTGTTCTTCTGCCCTGGCGGTCATGAAAACGGACACGCCTTGTAAGAGCCCCCTTATACATATCAAGTTCCTGGCGGTAAAAGCGTATTTTTGACCGCGACGGCGAAAACCACTCGCCATCGGCTATTTTAAAAGTGATAGGCATCCAGTTAGGAAAATTAACCATATCTTCATTATATATGGTTCTCCCTGCAATATGGGTGGGGAGTTTATTATACCCGCCTGCAAGGTATGTTCCGGGATAATGAATTCTGGATGCTCCAGACTCATAAGCCGCGCCTCTTGCACCCATATAGCCGTTTGCAAGAGTACACAGCGCTTCTCTTAACCCCTCCTCAGAGGACTCAAATCCGTTATAAACCAGTTTCCAATTAGACTCATCCATGTAAGTATTTAGTATACCGCATTAACTACGGCAGTGAATAACTTTTTAACATCGTCCGGCGATTTCAGCCAGAAATCAGCCGTAGACGCCCGCAGGCCGTCTGAGACTAAAATACCGCATCCTCTTGTTCTAATAGCGCGGAAAGCATCTTCATCCGTTGTATCATCTCCAATATATATAATAGAACTCTCATCCCATGATATGTTAAGCGCCTGCATAATCCACAAAATAGCTTTGCCTTTATTCCAGTCTATATTAGGCAGAATTTCAAATACTTTTTTGCCAGACATTAAACGAAGCTCCTTTTCTAAATCAACTATTCTTCTAACTTCTTTTTCTATTTTCTCTAAATATTTGCTTTCATCCACAAGACGGTAATGTACGGCAACAGAAAACTTTTTCTCTTCAACCAGCAGGCCTTCAATGCCAGAAAACTTGTTCTTAAAATATTCTGTGATTTTCTGAATAACAGATATCGTTTCCTGAGCCTGAGGCTGAATCATGGAAACTTTAGGCCCTTTAATATCAAAACCGTGGCTGCCGGCATAAAAAATTCCCTCAAGGCCTACTAAGTTTTCAACATCCCTCCTGTCTCTCCCGCTGACAATTGAAACCGTATATTTCCGGCATAGCTCTTTCAAAACATCCCGCATTTCATTGGAAAGAACAGCTAAATCAGGCCGTTCGACAATCGGAGTCAATGTGCCGTCATAATCCAGAAATATTACAGGTTTCCCGGAAGAAAATACGTCTTCCGCTTTGCGGAAATAATAAGGGTTGATTCTAATCTTATCCGTATCAGCTGCAAACTCTCCGTCTAAATCAATGCTATTATCTGTTTGTTCCCAGAATTTGAATAAATCACGCGGCCTCTTTCGAAACCAATTTTCAATCCAGCCAATATTTATATCAGCCAAATCAGAAACTACAATATCAGCACAGTTTTTAAGCAATTCATTCTCGTTACCTTCCCGCGCAATACCCAAAACAAGCCCGAATCCTCCGTTGCGCCCTGCCATAACGCCGCTTGAGGCATCCTCAATAACAACCGCTCTATCGGGTGAAACACCGAGATTGCCTGCGGCAGTTACAAAAATATCTCCCTCGGGTTTACCCTTAAGCCCCAGTTCAGCTGATACGACACCGTCAACATTGGTCTGAAATAAATCCTCAATCCCGACGGAATATAGAATTGCTTTACAGTTTTTAGAAGATGATGCCACTCCTGTTTTGATACCTCTGGACTTAATCTCTTTTATAAAATCAAGGCTGGATTGGAAAACCTCCACCCCTTCAGTTTCTATAAGTTTAACGAATTTCTCATTCTTCCTGTTGCCGATGCCGCAGATAGTCTCTTTCCCCGGCGCATCCGCCGGGTCCCCGAGGGGGAGCGTAATACCCCGCGACTTTAAAAAGCTTTCAACTCCCTTATAACGCGGCTTGCCGTCAACAAAAGGAAGATAATCATCTTTATGCGTAAACTCCCGGAACGGCTCGCCGTTGCGCGTTTTTCTAATCTTTAAATACTCATCGAATGTTTCCTTCCATGATTCGACATGCAGTTTGGCAGTTTGAGTAATAACCCCGTCCAAATCAAAAATCACCGCATCAAACGAATGTTTTTCCATACAGCCTCCTAACAGTTATTGTGTTAGCTAAAGGTATATTATATATAAATATGGGGATTAAGTCAAAAAAAGCGGATTTAAAGGTTACAGATTTTTGGCGAAAAACTCCAATATCTTATGCTTCTCTTCTTTAAAACCATAAGGAACATTCAATACAGGAATGGCCAGAGTCTCCTCACTATTGATTGCATTACGATAATATCTTAACGCCGGTATTGTCTCGCAGTGGATACTGCCGAGCTGTTTAACTTTAACGAAAAAATCAAGGTAACTACTGCGATAATCTCTTACAAAAGATTTTATATTATTGCTCAATCTTATTACAAGCAATGTCACCGCAATTCCTCCAGAATGATCTAGAGCTC
>CAZLTA010000131.1:0-4730 GCA_964562345.1 uncultured Planctomycetia bacterium | reverse complement strand
TTTTTTCTCCTTATCTACAATATCTTCAACTTCAATTGTATGCGATGGACAAACCTGAGCACAAGCTCCGCAGCCAACACAATCCTGCTCGAAGAACTCAGGCTTACCTCTAAAATTCGGCTTAGGGATATGGGGCTGGTAAGGGAATTTAGTTGTATAGGGGCCTTTTATCAAGGCGGTTATTGCTTCTTTTAATTCCCTTAGTTTCGGCAGTTTCATTCTTCCTCCTGATATTGATTGCAAACGCTTTTATCCCAGAGTTTTACCTTCGCTTTTTGGGAACCCCGCGCAATTGCATGAGCACCGGCAGGAGATGTTAAAAGTAAAAAGAAAATACACAGCAAAGCTTTTACCCCGGAAGGTGCAAATCCCATTATTAAAAAAACCCCTAATAAAATACTGCAGGTTCCAAAAGTCACACATTTTGTTGCTGCCTGAAGCCTGTTATAAACATCAGGAAATCTGACCAGGCCTAAACATCCTATTAAATCAAAAAACAGGCCTACCCAAATTAAAATCTTTCCAATTAATTCACTCGTCAAAATACTTATCCTCCAAGAATTTTGATAACGCCAGGGTTGATATAAAGCTTTGAAGCGCCCAGGCAATACCTATATCAATATACCAGTTTCTTCCTGTCACTACCGTTAAAACTGCACATAAACCCACAATTAGTATCCCCAGCATATCTACCGCTACGATTCTGTCAGAAGCAGTCGGGCCTTTAAGAACCCTGAAAAGACAGAAAAATGAAGCCAGGATAAAAATCCCTATTGCCCTCTTCAACAGCCCTAAATAAGAAAGTTCAAGATAAATTAAAACCGGAAGCGGCGAGAATAAAATAAAGTAAAGCAGAAACAAAATAACTAAAAGCCCGGTTAGATATTTTAATTTACTCATTATTCAAAAATCCTCTTTAATATTTTTTCAAACCTCTGTGCAACGAATTTCGTTGCATCTTCTAACTGCTCTGATTTTACATTTATCCAGTGAACATAAAGAGAACCGCCCTCTTTATCGACATCAACAGTTAAAGTTCCGGGTGTTAAGGTTATAGAATTCGCCAGGAAAGTTAAGGCAATATCGGATTTCAACGTTGTTTTTATCTTTACGATACCGGGGTTAATAGGCCTTGAAGGACGTATTACCCGAAATGCAACATCTATATTAGCTTTCAAACACTCCCAGGCGAAAACAGGGATATATACTAAAAACCAGAAATACCTTCCTGGATGCAGGAATAAATGCGGCCTTTGAGTGAAGAAATCGCCTACAAAAAGCGCGGCAAAAACCGCAACGAAAACACCTATAATAAGATTCTGTAAACTCAAAGGAAAATTTAAAAGCAGCCAGATGCCTAATGCCAGAATAAAAAATATAACCTTTGCTTTCATTGTAATGCCCCTATAACAACATCTTTATAATGAATACCGTTTAAAACCACATTAACCGCCGGAGTCAAAAAATATTTATCGACACCGGGAACAATTAAAAGCCCTCCCAGAATACATATCAGGGCTAAAAATATCATTGCCAATTGCATTGAAAAAGGCGCCTCTTTAATTTGCGCATATTTCTCGTTTAGTTTGCCGAAAAACGCGTATTTCTGAACTTTCATAAAATATGACAGAGTCAGAATACTTCCTACAACTGCCCAGAAACCATACCAGACTTTTCCTGCCTGGACACAGGCAATTATAATAATGAGCTTGCTCCAGAAACCGTTAAAAGGAGGAATACCTGCGATTGACATTGAAGCGATAAAATTAGTGTTAGCCGTTACAGGAAGCTTTTCCCTTAAACCTCCCATCTTTTTCAAATCACGGGTTCCCGTTGTATATTCTACAGACCCTGAATTCAAAAATAGCAGGGATTTGAATGTAGAATGATTAAACAGATGGAATAACCCTCCCAGAATACCCATAGGTGTTCCAAGACCTACGCCTAACATTATATATCCTATCTGGCTAATCGATGAGTAAGCAAGCAGCCTCTTGAAATCCCATTGACCCAATGCAAGCAGAACCCCTGTTATTATTGAAATTACACCTAACACTGAAAATACACTTAGGATCTCAGGTGATGCGCCAAAAATATTATAAAAAATTCTAATCAATACATAAACCCCCAATGCCTTAATTACAATACCGGAAAGAGCTGCTGAAATAGGCGCCGGAGCTGAAGGATGGGCATCGGGCAGCCAGGCATGAAAAGGCACAATAGCAGCCTTAAGGCCGAAACCCATGAAAAACAGAACCCCTGCAAATTTAACCACGGTTATTATCCCGTTCTTAGATAAATAACTGCTTAAATCAGCCATATTTAATGTCCCGGCATAAGAATACAATATCCCGATACCCAGCAGTGTAAACAAAGAAGCTACGGAACTCATTACCATATATTTAAAAGAAGCTTCCAACTCGTCTTTTTCTGTTCCAAAAGCAACCAAAGCATAACTTGCGATAGAAGCTATTTCCAAAAACACAAAAAGGTTAAACATATCCCCGGTAATAACCACGCCGTTCATGCCGGCAAGCATAAGTAAAAATAAAGTGTAGAACTTCCATCTGGCAGTAAATTTATCCATGTACTTAAGAGAAAAAACAATTATGGCAAATGAAATTAAATTCACAGTACAAAGCATAAACACCGAAAGCCCGTCTAAAACAAGCGAAATCCCAAAAGGAGGCCTCCAGCCACCAACTTCATAAACCAATACTGAGTAATGATTGCTAAGCTTCAACGCAAATAATGAAAGGATAAAAAGAATAGCTGTAGTTAGAACCGATAAGGCATCGGAAAACTTCTCATATTTTCTGGCAATTAAAGAATTCAAAAATGCAGCCGCCAGAGGTATAACAACAAAAAGAGGAATTATATCTATTACATTCGAAATCATCCTCTTAATCTCCTTATCTTTGTAATGTCAAAAGTATGGTATTTCTCATAAATTCTCAATGCAATTGCTATCACAAGTGCTGTGGTTGCCAGTGATATTACGATTGATGTTAAAACCAATGCCTGCGGCAGAGGGTCAACCATATTTGTAATCTCCTGGTTTGGTGAAAGAATAGGAGAACGGCCATTAAGCTTATAGCCGATTAGAATCAAGAATAAATTTACAGAATATTCACAGATAACTAGTCCGATTATTATCTTTATTAAATTCCTTTTTCTTAAAACACAGTAAAGCCCGATACTGAATAAAATAAAATTCAAAAGATAACTGCTCATTCTTTCCTCCCGTTGGTAACCCTGAGTAATATTAAAACCAAAAATATTGCAAACAACCCTGAGGTAACTTTTATGGCGATAGCAATATTGGAAAGAGGCATTGTGCCGGCTGAAAAAATTGTAAACGGCTTGCCTTTATAAACAAACCAGTCATAGAAAAAATACCCGCCTACAAAACCTAAAAGAGCGATACTTAAAAACATTATTGCACCTATGCTTTCAAAAAGGGATAAAGACGCTTTGGGAATCCTTTTATACAATTCCTCTTTACCATAGGCAAGTATGAGGTTAACGAAAGAAATGGCTATAATAACACCTCCGGCAAACCCTCCCCCGGGAGATATATGGCCGTGCAAAACGATATAAATACCGTAAATCAATATAAAACCTACAGTAAAACGTGTTACAGTCTTAACGATTAAGCTCATTCCTTGTTCAGAATTCATCTTCTTCTACCTTTTCATCTATTTTTTTTCTGCCTTTTTTCCTCGCCACAGCCAGAACAGAAATAACAGCTGTAAAGAGAATCGTCGCTTCTCCTAAAGTGTCATATGCTCTGAACCCCAACAGAATTGATGTTACAAAGTTCGTAGCTCTTGTTTTATCCAGGCCTTCTGTAAGATAATATTTGGAAACCCGCATTAAGGGATGGCCGAATACAGGCAATTGCTTTAAACAAATATATGAGATGCCGATAAAGAGAATAATAAATACGATTGTTATAACAGAATTAAAAACCCAGCGCCCGGAAGTAGAAAACGGCAAATCGCGCCTTAAAGTGGCACGGATTAAAACTATTAGAAGAAATATCTCGACAACAAGCTGAGTGATAGCAATATCCGGGGCTTTAAGGATTAGAAATATAATACAAATCCCCAATCCCGCGGCACTTACCGCAACAACGGATGAAAGCAAATCTTTAATTTCAATGGCAATAAATGCAGCCAGTATAACAAATATAAGTACGATATTTAACTCCAGCATATTATTTTAAAAGTTTAAACATTAAAATTACAATTCCGATTAAACACCAGACTAAATAAGTCGGCAAAACTCCGTTATGCAAATATCTTAAAAACCGTATAAATACAAATATAATTTTAGTGCATATTTCATAAAGGTCAAAGACTTTTCTTCCTGCCAATTTATACATTGCAGATAAAAACCCCATCTTTTCTATCTGATTGTAAAATTCAGTTGCCCGGGGCCTTACATCATCGCTGAGGTGCTCTCCTCCGATAAAGCAGTTTGAATATCTTATCTTTGTATTAGATAGCGCAAAAATAACACCGCCCAAAATAAGCCCGGCAATTATTAAAACAAACGCAAGTTGAGGCATCCAAACACCGGCTGTAGACTTTAACTGCAAAGGATTAATAAGATACGGCATTACAAACTGATAAGCTGTTATACCCAATACAACACATAACCCGGCAAGTATAACCACAGGGTAAAGCATTCCTTTACCTGCTTCCTTAATTTAATCAACCCCCTCT
>CAZLTA010000130.1:0-4736 GCA_964562345.1 uncultured Planctomycetia bacterium | reverse complement strand
AATATGAGCACGCACAGCAGGTTTATGAAGAGCTTATCTTGACATACCCGGATTATTTGTATATAATTCTGTATATATGAATAAAGCGATAAAATTAACACAAAAACAGGAGGATTTTTTCAATATTTTAGCGGATTATATTCGCCGGGAAAAAATTCCGCCTACTAATCGGGAAATTTTAAAAATGATGGGCTTGAAATCTCCCCGGAGTATTGCTCAGTATTTAGAAGTTCTTGAAGAAGGCGGATATATAAAACGAGGCAAAGGAGCTAGAAATATTAAAATTCTTAAGTCTCCATATGATAATAATAATTCAAGTAAGACGGTCAAGGTTCCCGTGGTAGGTTATGTTCCGTGCGGTGCTCCGTTTCTAGCTGAAGAAAATATTGAAAAACAGATTATGGTTTCTGAAAAAATAGCGAAACCACCCTATAAATATTTTATGCTTCGAGCAGTTGGGGATAGCATGAATAAAGCCGGAATTAGTGATGGCGATTTAGTGTTAGTACGCCAGCAAATGACAGCTAACAATGGTGATATAGTCGTGGCCTTGATAGATGATGAAGCAACGATAAAGAAGTTGCGTTTACATAAAGATCATATAACACTAGAACCAAATTCAACCAATTCAAAGCATTGCCCCATAGTTCTAGAGAGGGATTTTAGAATACAGGGTATTGTTGTTAGATCAATGCTGGGAATATAATACCGGCGTAAACGGGAGGTGTAAAAATGGCAAAAGGAAAAGTAACAAAAGTTATTGATGGAGATACTTTTAAAGTCCAAGGAGGGAAAGCGATACGACTTGCTAATGTAAGAGCCCCAGAGTTAGGAACTAAGGGCGGAGCAAAAGCGAGGAATGAATTAAGCGAGAGGATTGGCGGTAAAACTGTTTCATATAATACAGTAGCAAAATCTTACGGAAGAGACGTCGCTAATGTAAAAGTAGCTGGCAAGTCTGTTAATCAGGTTATGAGGAATAAAGGATATACTTCAAAGGGTAAATAGGATATGTATGTTTTTACTGATAGTGAAAAGTGGCTTCAGAAAGCAAGAGATTGTCATGAAGACGCGGATATACTAATTGATTATGGCAAAAAACACGGTCCTGTATCAAAAATATATTATTCGGCATTTTCTTGCGCTAAAGCCCTTTTGACGTTACATAAAATAAAAGCCGTTAAGCATTCCTCAGTAATAAGCTTGTTTGGTAAAGTATTAGTTAAAGAAAAAGGATTGGACAAAAAATTCGGAAGATTTATTAATGAAGCTTTTAATAAAAGAAAAAATGCGGATTATTCTACTTCACCAGAAGAATTTAGCAGGAACGAACTAAAAGGGTTACTTAAAACATCATCTGATTTTATTCAAACAACACAAGATTATATTGTTAGAATTAAATTATTGAATATGGCTGAGAGAATAGCGGAAGTTAACACAGTTGAGACTGTTCGTTTGTAGTTATCAAACGCAATATCCTGATGAGGTAAGTTTTTGTTTATAAAAGCATAGAAACTTAGTATAATACGCAAAGAGGTGATTATGCCAAAAGTCCAGGAAATACCAGAAAGATATAGCATAGCAGAAAGAGAAGCACAATATTTATTATTTGATCCCAATGTGCAATTAAGGAATACCACTGTGTTAAATATCAATAAAACTTATTATTACCCTAACGATAGGCCTGTGCCAGGATTTTTCCAGATTCAAAATCGCCGGTACTTAGGTAATAAATATAAACTAACTGCGTTTATTGCAGATATCTTAAAAGAAAAATGCGGATCAATACAATCCTTGTGTGATATTTTTGCAGGTACTGGTGTTGTCGGGAATTATTTTAATAAGAGGAATATCCGAATAATAAGTAATGATTTTCTCTATAGCAATTATGCTGCATTGCAAACTTTTATGGGGGCAACCAAGATAGATTTTGTTAAATTAAAAGAAAAAATCGCTATTTTAAATTCATTAAATTCTGCAAAAGATAATTATTTTTCTCTGAACTTTGGGGATACATATTTTACTTTAGAAAACGCGCGTAAAATAGGCATGATTCGCGAAAAGATAGAAGAAATATCTGTTAATGATGATGAGAAGATGGCATTGATAACTTCTTTGATGTATGCGGTTGATAAAGTTGCCAATACAGTGGGCCATTATGATGCGTTTAGAAAAAAGCTGGATACGGTTAATCCTTTGGTTTTGTTGTTGCCAAGTATTAAATTGGAGAATAATTTTAATAATGAAATTTATTGTGAAGATGCCAATCAATTGTTGCAGAAAATTACTTGTGATGTTTTATATATCGATCCTCCGTATAATTCTCGACAGTATTGTGATGCGTATCATTTGCTAGAAAATCTTGCTAGGTGGGATAAACCCGATGTTTATGGCGTAGCAAAAAAAATGGATAGAGGGCATTTGAAAAGCGATTATTGCCTGAAATCAGCAACAAAAGCTTTTGCTGAATTAATACGTGATGCAAAATGTAAACATATTCTAGTTTCGTATAATAATACCGGAGAATCTAAAGATGGCAGATCAAATGCCAGGATAAAAGATTCTGAGATTGTCAATATTTTGAAACGAAAAGGCGATGTGCAGATATTTGAGCGTGATTATAAGGCATTTACAACTGGAAAGAGCAACGGAGATGGGCACACCGAAAGAATTTTTTATTGTAAGGTTACAAAATAATTATGAAAAAACCCTGGTCAATTTCAACAACTGTTAGAAACCCC
The DNA here is from genome assembly GCA_964562345.1 of uncultured Planctomycetia bacterium. Lineage (GTDB taxonomy): Bacteria > Omnitrophota > Gorgyraeia > Kaelpiales > Kaelpiaceae > Saelkia. The sequence goes on along the minus strand of CAZLTA010000130.1, from coordinate 1,995 downwards.
GAAAGATTACGGGATTTTCTTAGTGTTCTTAAGCAACTGGAAGAACAGCCGTTTAATTCTGAAAATCAAATAAAATATCAAATTTTATTAATTCAAAATAAACTCTACAAACCTAGCGATTTAACTAAAGAACAGAAAGAATATTTTGATGATATTGAAAAGGAAATGCCTTTTGAGGTTGCAAAAGAAATTTTTGATACTCAAAATTATGAGGATCCAGCAATGCGTGGCAGAAATTCTGTTGCACCCATGAACAAAATGGGATTATGCATTGCAAAAAATTCGGTAGAAGGCGTGAAAATTACACCTCTTGGTAAATATTTTCTTTCAGAAGATTATGACTTGGGAAAATTATTCTTCTTTCATTTTTTGAAATGGCAATTACCCAATCCCGCAAGCAGAACATTTTCAGAAAATGATGGCTTTAATATTAAGCCATTTATCGGGAGTTTACACTTGATTAGCGAAGTGAATAAACTTTGGGCCAAGGTCGGAAATGAGCCTATTGGGATAAGCAAAGATGAATTTTCCTTATTTGCTCCAACGCTTATTGATTACAAAAATATTAAACAACAAGCGAAAAAGTTAATTGAATACCGCACGGGCATTCGTTTGCGGAAAGACGATAAGAGCAAAAGGAAATTCAGAGATGCTTTCAGGCAAAAGTTCGCAAAATCATTTTTAGGAACAGGTAAAAATAGTGAAATAGAAAAACTCTTGAAGAATCTAAAGGATTATGGCGATAACTCTATTAGATATTTCAGATTAACAAGATTTCTGCTTATACGGGGCGGGGGATTTTATGTTGACTTGGAGCCAAGGCGGGCAATTGAATTGAGGAGATTGCTTGCGACCGACAACGCTGCTCCTTTGGAATTTGAAAATACTGATCAATACATAGAATATCTTGCTGATCTAAAACAGCCGGTATTGCCATGGGAAACAAAAGAAGAATTAGAAAAAATAGCAGTCAGCCTTAATAATGATGTTCAGAATTATATTAAAGATTTGAAATCAAAGGCGAAAAAAATTCCTGCTTGCGCATTTCAAAATATAGAAAAACTGGATACAGAAAAGTTAAAACAATACATCGAGGTGTTAAGAGCCTATAGACGTAAATTGCAAGAGTTAGAAACACATATCGAATCGCAAGACACATCAAAAATTCAAGAATACATTGATGCTCTCAAAAATATTTATCAATCAGTTAACAAAAAAAGCATTGAACTTGAAAAATTATCTGCGCTTGCCCTTAATGCCCTAAACGATGCCCTTGAAATAAAACCTAACTATCCCGTTGGGGATGATAACGAGCCCACGTTTACCGCACCTGCTAATAAGCCGGATATTGAGTGCTTCTATGAAAAATTTAATTCTGTGTGCGAAGTTACAATGCTAACAGACCGTTCTCAGTGGTATAACGAGGGTCAACCTGTTATGCGTCATGTTCGAGAATTTGAAGAAACGCATGTTGGAAAAACCGCCTATTGTCTTTTTATCGCTCCGCGACTTCACCAAGATACGATTGAAACATTTTGGATGGCCATAAAATATGGCTACAAAGGCGCGACTCAAAGGATTGTTCCTTTGTCTATTTCTCAATTTATCAGATTGTTGGAGAGTCTTTTGGAAATAAAAAAACAGGGCAGGCGATTTACTCATGGCGAACTCCTGAATTTATATGAACAGATTTTGAATTTAACAAGCCATGCGGCCCATTCCGAAGAATGGATTGAACAAATACCGGATGCAATTACTTCTTGGCAAAAATCAATTTTAGTTAGGCAATAATTATGAAAACCAACGCTATTTATACTGGCGACTGCATAAAGATATTAAGCGAAAAAATTGACGAAAAGTCAGTCGAGTTGATTTTTGCCGATCCACCTTACAATCTTTCAGGAAACGGCTTGAAATGGGAAGGCAATAAAACAGGTGGCGATTGGTATATGGTCAATGAAAAATGGGACAAAATGACTGCCCCTGAATACATGC
>CAZLTA010000129.1:0-4738 GCA_964562345.1 uncultured Planctomycetia bacterium | reverse complement strand
GTAGTTGCTTAGTAGGTGAAAATTTGATGAAATTGAGGGAATATCATCATCAACAGAAAAACCAAATTCCTATCAATCTTGGAGTTTGAGATTTTTACTGAGTACCGAGGATAAAGTAAAGGGATTAAATCAAAAACCAGAGTGCAAGGTTTCAGTATATGTAGGGTTCTGAAATTAAGATTGATCGGATAAATTTATAAAAGAGTAAAAGAAATGGATAATCCTGAAAACCAAAACAACTTAACCCCTTTTGAATCTGAAAAAATATTGGAAGCTCTCAGAAAAGGGGTTGTACCTATACATCATATTCAAAGATTCTCCGTAGGACGTCACTTTTGGTTAGATTCAATAAAATTAGACCTTGATTTCGTTCGCCAAGGCGCATCCAAAGTTCGTTTTCTTTCCGCTCCTTATGGTGGAGGAAAAACCCACTTTTTGTCTCTTGTAAAAGAAGAAGCCTTAAAAAACAGATATGTTATCTCTTATGTTGAGTTGCATTCTAGAGAAGCCCCGATGGATCGTTTTGAGATTATTTTCCCTAAGATTATGAGAGGCATTGTTGTGGTGGAGAATAATGGCGGATTAGAGTATGTCTTTGAGACATGGGTCAACTCATTTCACTTTTATGATGAGGATGAAATAGAGAAAAATCTAAGGGATATTGCTCCTTCTTTGGACTTTCGATCTGCCTTAAGATCATATTTGAGTTTTGCTGGAACAAAATCTTCAGAGCATCAGGAATATATGCGGGCAATTTTGGCGTGGTTAGGCGGTAGTAAACTGCCAAGTCAACTTGCCGTAAAAACCGGAATACGAAATCCAATTAGTATTTCAAACGTGTCGGAAATTATGGGTTCCTTTCTCCTGTTCATAAGGTCAATTGGCTTTGCGGGACTACTTTTATTACTTGATGAAGCAGAAGCAGTTACTTCTCTTACTCAATCACGAAAACGGGCAGAAGCTAATCAAAATATTAGGAAGATATTAGACAATGCAGACAACTATCTTGGGTTATACATAATATTCGCTACAACTCCAAAATTTATGGAAGATACAATCAAGGGTGCGAGGTCTTATCCAGCTTTATGGGAAAGAATAAGAGATGTCGTTAATTTAAACTTGCAGCGACTTAATCGCCGCTCCATAATAATTCCTCTTCTTTCCTTGAGAGAAAGAGAATTGAAAAAACTGGCAGAAGCAATTATCGAAATTCATGGTAAAGCATACAACTGGCAAGCGAGCAAGCTATTCCCGGAAAGAGCTAAAGATAATTATGTTCAATTATTCCAACAACGTAGCAGGCAAAAATTAGTGCGTCATTTCATCCGAGTCCTTGTTGCTCTATTGGACAGTCTGGAACAAATGGGTGATGAAATCGATTTAGACAAAGAAATACAGGATTTGAATTTTGAAGAATAATATTCCAGTTTTCTGGGAAGACGAGAGAACTGAAATTGTTTCTTTAAAGCATATAATCAAGAACGTTAAAGCTCGCTGTAAAAAATGGAAAGGTAATGAGAAAAAAAAGTAAAAGAAATATATCCACAAAGATAAAAGAGGATAAACGAATAAATTCGTTTGGAAGTGCATTTGCGAGTCCACGAAATCTGACGGTATTAAAGAAAATAAAGGCTGTGGTGGAGCTACTATCTGTTACTCCTGAAGAAAAGCAACTTGCTGAACGGATAATATCTTCTCTTAGACAAGGTATTGCTCCTACGGAGGGAGTTTTGCGATTTTCTGTTGGGAGAGAGTCAATTTTAAAGCTCATTCAACAGGATTTGAATTTTGTTCGTAATGGAAATTCCCGGCTCAGGCTGGTAAATGGAATATATGGCAGTGGTAAAACGCACATCCTTAAAATTCTTCAGGAATATGCATATTCAAGACATTTTGCTACCAGTTTTATTACTCTCACTGCCCGAGAATGTCCTATGTATGATTTGGGCGTAGTGTATCAGCATATCGTTAAAGGTATAAGGGTATCAAAATTCCGACAAGCCCCAGCCCTGCAATACATTTTGGAGGAATGGTTTCTACACATAAAGAGCTTAGGATTAGACAAAGAAGAGAGAATACTTGAAGAGCTTAGGAAGCTTAGCCTTGATTTTCAGATTGCCTTAACCAGATATCGTGATGAAGCGAATAGGAATAATTGGCAAGGCGTAGAACTGGTTCTAAGGTGGTTGCAAGGAGATATTAAGACAAAAAAAGAGGCAAAGGATTTGAGGGTCAAAAACTATGCTTCTGAAGAGACTGCCTTGGAGATGTTAGGGAGCCTAACTGGAATGCTATGTTTCCTGGGATATAATGGATTGGTTATTTTATTAGACGAGATGGAGGCAATTCCCTCTTTATCCATAATTCGCCAGCGCAAGCGAGCATATGAAAATCTGGAGAGGATTATGAATTGTTCTGCAAGGACCCCAAACTCATATTTTATATATGCAACTACACCATATTTTTTTAGCGAAGCAGAGAATGAAATTTGAGTTAAGGAGGATAGCAACAAAGTTATTAGGTTATGTCCTTTGCCGGAAAGTGACTTAAAGAGGCTTGCTATAGAAATTCGGAACCTTCATTGGCAAGCCTATCCTTGGAAAAACATGAGCCGGGTGGACGACGAGAACCTGTGCAAATTTGTTAGCAATTTCAATAGTCAGCAGAATTCGGAAATTACAGCTCGCAATTTCGTCAGAACACTAGTTTCGGCTCTTGACATTTGCCAAGAACATCCCAAAATGGTACTTTCTCAAATACTCAAGGAAGGTTAGAAATGGTAGAGAATGAATCTCCTGCAACCTGGGAAGAAAAATTTGCAGAAATTGTTTACGAGGGTGGACATATAACATTTTTTGAACGGTTTCTATTAGCAACAAAGATAGAAAGCTTGGTTATTGTATCTCCCTGGATTTCTACTCTGTCCGATGAAAATATTACATTGGAAGATATCATTCTTACAACCAAAAAGCATAATGTGTTTACAACTGTCATTATGAGAGATCCTGAAAAGGAACGATTGAATATAAAGGCGGCCAAATTATTTAGGCAATGTCGTAACATAGATTTATATTTTAACAATGAACTCCATGCCAAGGTTTATGTGTGTAAATGCGCCCCATTTGGGTTTGCATTGCTTGGCTCTGCTAATCTCTCGGGAAGAGCTACAAGAGCACATGAGATAGGTGTTTTGATAGAAGGTAAGGGGTATGGGAGGGAAATTGTCGAAGAATTAGATCTACTGGGTAAAGAAGATATTCTTAACCGATCGGGAACCTATCGAGACCCAGAATCCAAAAGGATAGGATTTCTATAAGGGAAAAGGAGGGTATTCAAATGGACATTAAAGAAATGGATTTGAAAGATTATTGTTGCCTTAATCGACCCCGGCTAAGGGTCGATCCGGAAGCTGATGCGAGTTGGTTTTTTGGCAATAGGCAGGTTGAAGTTAATCTGTTATCCAGAATCCATAATGATTTCAACATTCGTGGGGTTCCAAAATGTGGAATCGTCGGTAGATTCGGATATGGAAAGACTCATTCCTTATACCATATAAAGCATATTTTGAAACTGAGCCTGACAAATTTCCAGCGGTGCTCTTTGTATTACACGTCGCTCCTTATGATGAAGGAACACCGGGCCTCAGCGGGTGGGAATATATTCATGGAAAGATGTTAAATGCAATGGGAGAAAGTTTTCTTAGAACTATTATAAGAGAGTTCGATAAACTTCCGGTGACACGCACAAGAAGCTTGGCGGATGAAATGATTAAAGTCTTCAAATTTGGGGATGAAAATCTTAAAACTTCATTGGCAAATATCTTTTCAGGGTATTTTTTGCGTGAGGTACGTTCTACCCTTGTTGCTTGGAAATGGCTTAGGGGAGTAAAACCTGGAAAAGATGAAAGTTTTCAGGATACTGGCATTACCAAAACTCTAGATACTGCTGAAGATATGGTTAATGTCATTTGTAATCTTGGAAATCTTGTACGAAAGGTTTGGAATAAAGGTGTTGTATTTTTAATGGATGAAGCGCAAGCATTAGATGAGGTTAAAAGACGCATTGTTGAGATTCAAAATGCTATCCTACGACTGGTCGATGACCAAAATGAAGATGTTGGTTTCATTATAGCATATTTTGGTCATCCTCCAGCTGCTATCCCAACACCTTTTCAGCGTGATGATATTCTTACGAGATTAGGAGTAAGCAAAAGAAATATTGATGATGCTTTTATCAACCTTAGAGGGTTGATAAATACAAAGGATGATATCCGGAATTTCATTACAAGTATACTTAATGGAATTATTGTTGAAAAAGAGGCCGAAAAATTGATCACTGATTTTGGTCTCACAGGGAAGGTTCAACCCAAAGAAATTCCATTTGAGAAAGACGCAATTGAACGAATTGTTGAAGTTCTTTACCAAGATGAGCTTACTCGTAATGCAAGAATGATTATTGAAACTTTAGCCAGACTTGCCGCTACTGCCTATCGGGAGGGCAAAGAAACCAATAAATATGTTGTTGTAGATAGGGCTTTCGCTGACCCATTATTACGAAATATATAGACTGGAGAGCGTAAATGAAGAGATATGGATTATACCCAGAGCTTCATACTGAAGCTGATTGGTTTGTTTTCGGAACAGAATCTGGTAAACCAGAGGAGTGGCTATTTACTGGAAGACTCACGGAGTATGGACGGAGATATAACGTTAAGTTCGATGTTACTAAAGAAAAGGTT
>CAZLTA010000128.1:0-4759 GCA_964562345.1 uncultured Planctomycetia bacterium | reverse complement strand
TTAAATGACAAAATCCCAAAAAATTCTTGACTAATTCTGTTTTTCTTTGTATAATATTGGTGAATTTAGGGGAATACTGACAGATTAAGGTTTTGAGGAAAAGTCAATGGAAGAAAGAGAAATATTGACTGTTAAACAAGTTGCCCAATATCTCCAGATGGATGAACATACTGTCTATAGGCTTGCTCGTTCGGGTGAAATTCCTTCAATTAAGATCTCTGGCCAGTGGAGGTTTATGAAAGAGCTTATTGATAAATGGATAATAGAAACTTCAATGCAGAGAGCAAAGGGCAACAAGGAAGGTCAAAACAAATGAGTCTAAAGAGCCGAGAAGGTCACAGGAAGAGATTACGAGAAAAATTTATAAGGTCCGGCATTTCAGGATTTCATGATTATGAGATAGTTGAATTGCTATTAACTCTTGGAACTCCTCGAAAAGACTGTAAGCAACAGGCAAAAGAGGCTATAAAAAAGTTTAAAACTCTTCGAGGTATTCTTGAAGCACCGATGAAAGAAGTTCTGGAGATTAAAGGAATTGGGCCACATAATGCCTTTGGCATAAAATTTGTTCAGGAAGTAGCCAGGGAATTTCTTAAAGAGAAAACCCTCAAAAACCCTATTTGCAAATCTCCAAAGGAAGTTTTTGATTACCTTTATCACTCTATGCGTGATCTCAAAAAAGAGGTCTTCAAAGTTATTTTTTTAGATGGGGAAAATCAGATTATAGAGATCGAAGATTTCCTTGAAGGTACAATAAATTCATCATCGATTTATCCTCGAGAAGCCATGAAAAGTGCCATCAGAAATAATGCTGTTAGCCTTATTTTTGTCCATAATCATCCATCGGGAACCCCACAGCCCTCTCAGAGTGATAAAGATATAACAGAGGATTTAGTTTTTGCTGGTAATCTTATGCAAATTAAAGTCCTGGACCATATTATCGTAGGCGATAATAAATATTTTAGTTTTGCAGATGATGAACTGATTGAAGAATATAATCTAAATTTTTTGAGCATGAAGAGAGGGAATAAGGTATGAGCAAATTAAACAAAGATGAAATTGAATTTGTCACCCAATGTCTAAAGCAAGGTAAGCCACTTCCTGATAGTTATATATTTAACTTTTCAAGCCTGGTTCTAATTGTTTGACGATGGATGCGAGTAGAGAGTGACTGGTAATCAGAAGAGCCCATTTTTATTTGACGTTGAACAATGTATATGGTTTATTAATAGTGAATAATATTCCATCGGAGTGAATATAATGCAAGATGAATATACCAATTCAAAAATACCCGGGGGTATCTCGAAAGACAATAGAAGACTACTTGACCTCTTGAACCGAAAGCAAAAAGAACCTTTCAAAATATCCGATGCTGTTGAGATATTGGGAATAAGTTACCACAAGGCAAGCCGTCTTCTTGCTTATTGGGCATCCCGGGGATGGCTGACACGAGTTCGTAAGGGCCTTTACATAACCGTTCCCTTGGGAACAATAAACCCAGCTGAGCGAAAAGAAGATCCTTGGATAATAGCGGCCCAAATCTTTGAGCCGTGTTATATTGGTGGCTGGAGTGCGTGTGAACATTGGGGGCTTACAGAACAAATTTTCAAAGACATTGTAGTCTTTACATCTCACATAGTTCGAAAGAGAAAAATTCCCATTCAAAATACTTTATACATCATAAAGGTTGTGCAAAAGGAAAAATTATTCGGCACAAATATAGTCTGGAGACAACAAACTAAAGTAAGAGTTTCTGATCCAACACGAACATTGATTGATATTTTGGACGACCCTTCTATTGGTGGAGGTATGAGACATATAGCAGAAGTAGTGAGGCAATATTTTGAAGGAGAATATAGAGATGAGACTAAACTATTTGAATATATGAAAGGATTGAATAATCGAACAGTCTATAAGCGGCTTGGTTATGTTATTGAGACTTTAAATCTTAAATTCCCCCATATCGTTGAAACCTGCCGGTCAAACCTTAGTAAAGGTTATTCCACTTTTGACCCTAAGGTTTCTGCCAAGGGACGTTTTTTACGACGATGGAATCTGCGGGTTAATGTTACAATAGAATCAGAGAATAGAAACCAATGATTAGTCACGAAGATATTAAAAATTTAGTTAGTGAGTGGCGCCTAAGAGAAGACATTATTGAAAAGGATTATGTCATCGGTTGGGTGCTTTGGGGAATAGGTTCTGATCCTGATATTGGCCATAAATGGGTTTTTAAAGGGGGAACATGTATCAAGAAATGTTATATTGAAACCTACAGATTTTCCGAAGATTTAGATTTTACTGTATTGCCCAATGGACATATTAAGCCTGAAGAATTATTGCCAATTCTTGATAGGATTCTAAAACGTGTAGCAGAAGAATCAGGCATCGACTTTTCTGTATCTAAGCCCAGACTTAAACAAAGAGAATCTTCTTTATCTGTAGAGGTTCGCATTTATTATCGGGGTCCTCGTAATGCACCGACTCCAGCAAGTATTAAGTTAGACCTCAGTGCTTTAGAAAAAATAATTCGTCCTTCTGTTCTGCGTAAAATTGCCCATCCATATCCAGATGAATTGCCACATCCTGCTCAAACAAGATCTTATGCCTTTGAAGAGGTATTTGCAGAAAAGATACGTGCAATGGGTGAACGCGGTCGTCCACGGGATTTGTATGACATAATTAACCTTTTTCGTCGTAGAGATTTTCAAGCTCAGCCCGAACTTATACGATCTGTCTTAATAAGCAAATGCAAAACAAAAGGCGTTTCAGTCCCAACCCTTACATCCATTAAAAACTCTCCTTACCGTGATGAGTTGGAGAGTGAATGGAAAAATATGTTAGGACACCAATTACAGCTATTGCCTCTTTTTGAACAATTCTGGGAAGAATTACCGCGGCTATTCAGTTGGTTAGAAGAAACCTATGTTCCAGAAGAACTTGCATCAGTGCCAATTCAGGAAGAAGAAGATATTGCCTGGACTCCTCCGCCAACAACATGGAGTTGGGGTATTGGTATTCCAATAGAGTCAATACGCTTTGCGGCTGCCAATCACCTATGTGTTGAACTTGGTTACAGGAATAGTAAGCGGATTATCGAGCCTTATTCTCTTCGACGTACTAAAGATGGCAATCTAATACTTCACGCAATTAGAGTGGATAATCGTGAACATAGAGCTTATCGCGTTGACCGTATCCAAAGTATCAGGGTAACTACAGAACCATTCAAACCTGTATATCAAATTGAATTCTCACAAACAGGTCATATAAGAGCTTTATTAACTTCCAGAAGGAAAAGTCGAAGTTTCTCATCTGGATTAAAGAAGCATAAAACGCATTTGGGTCCTATATATATTTTTGAGTGTTCTTATTGCGGCAAGAAGTTCAAGAGGACAAAATACGATTCAAGACTTAATCCGCATAAGGACAGAAACGGATGGAATTGTCCAGGAAGAACAGGTTATTTCGTAGAAACTCATTATGACTAATATGAGAAACAAAGTATATGGGAAGAGAAGATGAATAGTAAAAAGACAAGTATAGGAACTTATAATGTGCAATATGCAAGGGCATTGACTTGAATGGGGACGGTTATCGAACAGTCCACAAAGATGTTTGATATTAGCCGAGAGGCTGCTTTGAAAGAAATAGGAAAACTGGTAAGATTAAAAGGTTGTTTCATTAAAAGGAAAAAAGAGAGGGGCACACTATATCTTATCTTAGAAACAGTTGTCATTTTATGAGGAGTCCAATATGAATAAACTCAGCAAGGAAGAGATTGAATTTATAACGAAATGCCTAAAGCAAGGCAAGTCGCTTCCCGATAGCTACAGATATATTATTCCTTTTGAAACAAAGAAGGAATACGAGCTCACTTATGAAGGCAAAGAACGAGAAGAGGATATACTTGCAGATACTATGGCTGTTCCTCTCCAACCGGTAAAAACTTTTGGAAATAATGGAAATGGTTGGACTAACAAACTGATATTTGGTGACAATATTCAGATTCTTAAAGCCTTAATGGACAACCCGGAGGTTTATGACAAAAATACTGGTAGAGGTAAAGTGAGGCTAATTTATATCGATCCCCCATTTGCTACAAGACAAGAGTTCAGAGGGAGACAGGACCAAAAGGCTTATCAGGATAAAATTGTAGGTGCACAGTTCCTGGAATTTTTGAGAAAAAGACTTGTCTTTTTGAGAGAACTTCTGGCCGAGGATGGGAGTATTTATGTACATTTGGATTGGAAGAAAGGGCATTATGTAAAATCCTTGATGGATGAAGTTTTTGGAGAACACAGTTTTAGAAGCGAAATAATATGGAAATACTTTGGTCCCACAAGCACAGAGAAAAATTTTCCACGGAAGCACGATTTGATATTTTTCTATACAAAAACAGATAGATATTACTTTGATGAGTCAGCCACACTTGTAAAATATGATGAAAAAGCAATTAGAAGATACGATAAAATAGATCAAGATGGAAGACGATATAAATTATATTACGATAAGAATGGTAATAGTAGAAAAGCCTATATGAAAGAAGGGAAACCATCAGAAATTTTACAGATACCTTTCATTCAAGGTATTGCAGGAGAACGAACAGAGTTTCCCACCCAAAAACCAGAGGCACTCATTGAACGGATAATCAGAGCCTCTTCGGAAAAAGATGACCTTGTCCTTGACGCCTTTGCCGGCTCTGGTACAACTGGAGCAGTAGCAGAAAAACTTGGTAGAAGATGGGTAATGATTGACTGTG
>CAZLTA010000127.1:0-4769 GCA_964562345.1 uncultured Planctomycetia bacterium | reverse complement strand
TGATGATGCAGTTTATGTTTTTTTTAATAAAAAAGCTAAATTGGGAGGAAGTGGCCTTGCTTTAGCATTATTTAGTAGGTATCAGCAGATTACTAAGGATGATGAATATTATAATGTAGCACGAAAACTAGCGGTACACATATTAGACCAAATTGGGGAAAGTGGAGAGTTTAACTATTATTATATACATCATCTTCATGGCAAGAAACCAAAGTCAGACTTTTTTTCTTTTTATTATCCAGGAGAAGCACTATTGGGATTAGCTGATTTTTATAAGATATGTAAAAATGATGTGTTTAGACAGAGAATAGAAAAGAAAGCAGAGAAAGCATTGGATTTTTTATTATTTATTAGGCCTAAGAAATATAAGCAATATTATGAAAGTTTGCCTTCCGATAGCTGGTTAATGAGTGCAATTTTAGAATTAGCTAAAATACCTAAGCTAAATAAACAAGCCTATAAGAACTTTGTATATTCTGATGCTCTTAAAATGGTAAAGCATCAATATACCTTTAAAGATGCCCTTTATCCAGATTATGTAGGAGGATTTTATTATAATTATGGTGATCATGTATATCCTGATGGAGCTAGGGCAGAGGGATTATTTTCTGCTTATGAATTAGCTAATAGAGAAGGGAAAAGTCAGCTTGCCAGTTCGTTTTTAAAAAGTTTGAAATTAGCGGCTTTATGTCAGTTACATCTTGTTAATACCGTAGAATCTATTTATCCTTCAATTAATTACTCTATGGTATTAGGAGGAGTAAGATTCAAATTGACTAGGCAATGGTTTAGAATAGATACTATTCAACATGTAGCCAATTTCTATATGAGGTTGTTGAATAGAAAAGAAATCGAAGATAGGGAAGAATAGGGATAGCGTATTTTATTCCCAGATTAACTGATTAGACAAAAAAGGAAGGAAATTGGAAAATATCCCTTTCTTTTTCAGAATGAGTCTTTAATCTCTACGGAATTTGCAGATGAGCTTAATTTCTATCTTTTTATCTGTAAAGAAAAGTTCCGTTTACTGTCAACTTAAGTTCTCCTTTTGAATCAGTTCTCCAAAAGTCAATTCCTGTGGTTCTTAATGTAATTTATTTATTTTCAATATGTTGGAATAGAAAGTTTAGAAAATATATGTCTGGCATATTATTTGCATAATTAGTTCTAAGGATGTAATATAAAAAGTAATTATGAAAGGAGAAAGAATGAAGATAAAAAAGAAGAAAATCGTAGGGTTGTTTTTAGTAGTAGCGTTATTGATGGGTTGGGGATTATTGCGGATGTTTAAAGAGGTAGAGGATACCGGAACAGTAGAGGTAGCTGTAGAGCCTGATTTTACTTCAGTTACTCCGGATGCAGATTCGCAGGTTGAAGAGAAGTGGAACTTAAGTGAAAATACTGAAGAAAACGAAAAAGAAAGATTGATGGTTTCCAAAACACCGGAGGAATCAGCATCTGTTTCTAAAAAGGCGGCAGAGTATTATGAGGGGAAAACCAATAAAGAGCCGCGTTATTTGAATAATATAAAAAGGGCCGGTATAGATGTTAAAGGGCATCAAAGGATGTCTTCGGTAGGTGAAGTTGTGAGTGAATATTATGATAAAATAGGGTCCCCGCAGATAGAGAGGAAATTCACAAATAAATTGCCGGCTGATGCGATACCCGGCGAGATAATTGTTGCAGAGGTTAATGATAAAGATGACGGAGGGTATAATGTCCAATTCGGCCTTGTTAGGGTAAGTCCAGGCAAAGAAATTGAAACTATAGGGATATTAAGTGATGACCCTGATGTTATTATAGCAGAACCTAATATCCGGATTAAAGTCCAGACAGACGAAAGCTATTCTACAAATATAGTCAATCCTCCCGAGGATGCAGACCCTAATTACGACCCTGATTTTGAAAAACAGTGGGCGCTTAAAAAAATAAAAGCAGATACTGCCTGGAGAATAGAGAAAGGCAGTAAAGCAGTAAAAATAGCCGTGATAGATACAGGTTGTGATTTAAAGCACCTGGATTTAAAGGATAATATAGACTTAACATTAAGTTATGATTATGTAAATAATGATGCCGAGCCTCAGGATGATTATATATATTCGCATGGAACGCACATTGCAGGTGTTATCGCAGCGGTAGGGGGGAATGGTATCGGCGGGCAGGGCGTAATGTGGAATGCAAGTTTAATAATTCTTAAAGTCTTGAACAGCAAAGGGACTTTGGTTATTTCAACTGAAGTTGATGCGGCAAAGCTGGCCAATGCTTTAACAGATGCCGTAGCAAGAGGAGCCCGGATAATTAATATGTCCTGGGCTACAGATAAAAATTTCATGGCTCAGTCTGAAACGTTGCGGTTGGCTTTTGAATCTACGTTTAAAAAAGATGTTTTATTGGTAGCAGGTTCAGGGAATCATAAAGAGCAGGGCGTGCTTTATCCGGCGAGATATAACGGGGTTTTTGCTGTAGGAGGAACAGGTATAAATGATAACAGATGGGTTAGTAAATCTGTTGATAAAAATGGAAGCCCTGACCCAAATGCTGCGGATTATAATCCTTGTTACGATAAGAATTATGAAAGCGCTTATGGAGATGAGATAGATGTTTCAGCTCCGGCAGAAAGTATTTATTCTACTCTGATAACTTCTGAGGGGGAAGGCGAAAAATATGGCTATATGTCAGGGACGTCAATGTCAACTGCATTTGTATCAGGACTGGCAGGACTTCTGCTGTCTAAGAACCCTGGTTTGACAAAAGAGGAGCTTGTTACATTACTTAAGGAAAATGTAGATGGTATACAATGCGGTTCTGGCGATGATTGTAACAAACTGGGTACAGGCAGAATAAATGCGGAAAAATCTTTAAAAGTATTGGGAGGAGGAGGAACGGATAAAGTAGAAGCTGTAGCTTATGTAGGTGAGAAAGGCAATAAAGATTATACTGCAGAGGTTGGAGAGGAGGTTAAGTTTTTTGGAGAAGATTCCAAAAAGCCCGAAGGTACGAAACTAAATTTCCAATGGGATTTCGGAGATGGATGGGGGAAGTCTCAAGAAAATGTAACCCATAAATATAATAAAGCAGGCAGTTATAAAATTATATTAGCTATTTCAACAGAAGATTTTGAAACCTCTGTTGATAGTGTGAATGTGACTGTATCTATGCAAAAAGAGCCGAAAGGAAATATTAAAATATTGGGGAAAGTGACAAAAGGAGATGTTTCACAGGAAGGAGTAAATGTAAAGATGGATCTGAATGATAAAGACGGGAATTTAGTTATTGCAGGGTCTAGTGCGACAGATAGTGGTGGTAAATTTGAGATAGAATTTAAAGATGTGAATCTAGACCAGAATTATTCTGTAGATCTTCTAGAACCCTCCCAAAAAACTGATATCCTTAAAAATTTGAGTACGGGTAAACATTATACTTACGATATAAAACAAAGCAGTGGAGGAGATGGCGGTGGAGGAGATGGTATTTCTGCTCAATGTGAACGTTGTAAACTGGATGCAATGGGGTTATCCTCTGAGGCTATTAATTTGCAGGGTCCGCATTCATATGGTAAGACGCTAGATGTAGCCAAGCAGTCTATAGGAGAAGCAATTCAGGAAGTTAGTAAAGATATGCAGGGTTGTCCTAATGCTTCGAGTATTCAATACTGGCTGAATAAAGCTGTTAATGAGTTGAGTAAAAAAGAATGTATGCCTGGCAAAGATGATGATGGAAGTTGTGCCAATGGGGGAATAAAACATAGAAAATGTCAATATAATGGAATATGGGGTAGCTGGGGCAATTGTACGTCTCCCCAGTGTGAACCTTCATGCGAAGAACAGTGTCCTGTTGGTTTTCTATCAGAATGCACAGATCCAATCAATAATACATGTGCTTGTACGAGGCCGCCTCTGGAGCAAAAGACGGATGACAACGCGTATAAATATACCTGTAGCGAATGTATGCGTTATTACACCCCCAATGATTGTCAAGAAAAAGGATGGTGTCAGTAAAATAGGGCTACTACTGGATATGTCCCTGTTTTTTCCTTATGTAGTAAAAGTTTCTATTTCAGTGTCAACCAAAGTTTCCATTTTTATTTAAGTTACAAGTTAACATTATTTCTGTGTTTACATAATGCTTTTATTATCAGTAGATTATATAAAATACCCCAAAAAAATATTTCTGGCATATAATTTGCATAATAAAAGGTGAAATAAATGATATGAAAACAGCTAAAAAGAGGAAATTAATAACGATAAAAATGGAGGGAAAGGTAAAATGAAGATAAAAAACATGAAGATTATTGGGGTTTTTGCTTTTTTAACCATTCTTTTAGGCCTAGGGCTATTTTCTCAATTAAGGGGTGGCAGGGATACCGGACCTGTTCAGGTAGTAGAGGAGCTTTCTCCAATACCGTCTATTGCGAATATAGAGGAAGCGTTTAAGGGAGAGAATGTTCAGGGGAAGGGAGCAGTTACAGCCTCAAAACCTGAAGCTAAGGAGGAATCGTATGTTTTTTCTTCTGGAGATGTATTCCAGGAACCTAAGTATATCAGCGATTTAAGGTATTCTGGGATAGAGGTTAAGGGGCATAAGGAAATCTCTGCATTAAGTGAAGCAGTAAGTAAATATTATGAAAAGAAGGGCTATCCTAAATTAGAGAAGAAAATCACAAAAGAAATGCCGAAGAACAGCATTCCGGGGAAGCTGATTGTTAAAAGTCTTGACTGGCAGAATGACGGGACATATAGAGTCCATTATGGTTCTGTAACAGTGAATCC
>CAZLTA010000126.1:0-4862 GCA_964562345.1 uncultured Planctomycetia bacterium | reverse complement strand
ATAAAATGAAAACAGCCGATTTCAAATCCCATACTATTCATTATGGTTTTATATCGGATGATTCTGATTCTGGATGCGTTGATGAGGTGCTTCTAACTGTAATGCGTGCCCCGCAGACATACACCAGACAGGACATAGTTGAGATAAACTGTCATAGCGGGATAGTAGTTTTAAGGAAGGTGCTTGAGCTTTGTATTAAAAACGGTGCCCGACTGGCAGAGCTTGGAGAGTTCACTTTGAGGGCGTTTTTAAACGGCAGGATTGATTTAACTCAGGCTGAGGCAGTGCTTAATATAATAGATGCTAAAACTGAAGAGTCGCTTCAGATTGCAGGGCGGCAGTTAAAAGGAGCTTTATCCGAGGTACTTAATGATGCCAGGGAAGAGTTGATAAATATTGTTTCTGAATTTGAGGCGTTTCTGGATTTTCCTGAAGAGGAGATTGAAAAAAGCAAGAAAGAGAGTGTTTTAAAAACATTGAATAAGATAAGCGGGAAGCTGACTGATTTATTAAAACATGCTAAAGAGGGCCGGCTTATGCAGGAGGGGATAAAAGGTGTTATAGTCGGCAAGCCTAATGTAGGTAAATCTTCTTTAATGAATGCTCTTTTAGGCCATAACAGGGTTATTGTAACTTCAGTTCCCGGGACAACAAGAGATGTTGTTGAAGAAATTATCGATTTAGAAGGAATTCCTTTAAGGATTGCAGATACAGCTGGGATAATTGAGACAGAAGATTTAGTGGAAAAAGAAGGCGTAAAACGGGCCAGGGAGGAAATCGAAACGGCAGACCTTGTGATTCTGGTTTTAGATTCCAGTTCGAAAATAGATAAAGATGACATCTTTCTTCTTGAGCAGGTGAAGAAAAAAGAGCACATTATTTGTGTAAACAAGATAGATTTGAATAAAATGTTGAATTTAGCAGATATTGAAAAATATGGTGTTCAGAATATAGTTAAAACTTCAGCTCTCAAAGATGAGGGGATAGATAAGTTAAAGGAGAAGATTTACAATCTGTTTTTAGAAGAAAGAATAGATTTATCAACCCCTATTATTACCAGTTTAAGGCATCAGGAAGCTGTAGAAAATGCCTTAAGATATATTGATGCATCGGCAGCCAATATTAAGCAGGGTCTTTATCTTGAATTAGTTACACAGGATTTAAAGAATGCTTTGTTTGAAATTTCCCAAATTTTAGGCAAAAAAGTAACAGAAAGCCTTCTGAATTCCATATTTTCCCGTTTCTGTATCGGGAAATAGCCGGTTTATATCTTTCTAGAGTAAAGTTTCTTTATCATTTTGATTTAAGAAGAATGTGTGGCATAATTATAAAGAGGGGATGATTTAATGAAAATAAAGCAGGTCATTATTATTTTTGTAGTTTTTATCATTTCTTCCAATATCCTTTTGTCTGAATCATTGTGGGCTCGGAGGATTAAGGGGCCGGAATTAACTTTTACTGCGGCAGTCATTGAAAGGAATGTTTCGGAGTGGGAAAATTGCGGTTTGCCTGTTTCCGTTATCTCAAATATTGATGGCGAGGAGCTTAAACAACCAATAACAATTGTTAAAAAAACTACTACAAAAACTACTTTTTACCGCCACTTAGCGTGCAAGCTGCTGGGCGAATATTTTCTCAGCCAGGGGGTATATAAAACTGAACATATCCCGGCTCTCAGGAACAGAGGTTTGAAGACTTATTTTCCCAATATCAGAGAGAATTGTTGAAAGATTATCTCCCTGAATAATCCAAGTAATTTCTCAGTTTCCCTGCAAAATATGATGCCTAAAAAAAATGCCCTAACCATTTGCCTTTATTAAGTTTGAATGTTATACTTTATAAAGAGGGGAAAAGTGAAAATTATTAGGTTTTTAATATAAGGAGGGGATGTGTCCTAAGAGGGAAAAATCGGGGGTCTATTGCTATAACTTTATATTCTTAAACAAGTTATAATAGCTATGAAATATAAAAAATATATTTTAGGAATAGGGGTGGTATATCTTTGTTTGTTCAATCCATCGGATAGTTATGCCCGCCGGATTCATATTCCTCAATCTTTCTTGTCCAAATTAGCCCAGTGTGTTGAAGACCCTTCAATAAATGAAGCTGCAGAGCCGGGTTTTTTCAAGGAGAACTGGGAAATATTAAATGGTGGAATCAAGATGAATATCGCAAATGGTTCTTTCCTTGAAATAAGAAAAACAGAGGAGCAGGTAATTGTTCAGCTTTTTGGCGGAGTTTCTGTTTCAGAGCAGAAGCAGGTATCCTTATTGCGGTATAATTTAAACCGGCGGGCTGTCAAATCTGATACTCCTGTTGCATTTCTTGATTTTTCAGGTATTGATTTATCTGAAGAGCCGCTTTCTGTATATAGCATATTAAATACGAATGATGCTGATTTTGAAATTATTGTGGATGATATTTTAAAAGGAGGAGATGGTTCGGGAATAAATTCTCTGTCTGAAGATGTATTAAAATTAGCAGATGATATGGGGCGGGATTTTGAGGCTGTATCCAAATATGGGCTTGTTGATTTAGTAAGTTTAAAACTTGATAAGAGTTCACTCATTCAAGCTCTTAATTCTGCTCAGGGATTAGCCGTAGAACGTTTTCAGGGGATTGAAGACGGCAGGATAAATATCCCCAAAGAAGAGGAGAATAGCACTATTGAATTTTTGGGTTCTCTAAGAGAAAGGTTAAAAATCTATTCGGATATTTTAAATGGCAGGGATGGAGATATGATTTATCGGGTCTTTTACCGGGAATATCTTATGCCGTTTTTAGAAAATATTACAAAGGGTAGTAATTGATGAAGAGATTAGCAGTGATTTTCATACTGGTATTTTATTTCGGGTTAGTAAACCTTTCATATGCCCGCAGGGTTAAAGAACCGGGTTTAGCTTTATATTCATGGAATGTTGAGGAGCTTGATTTAGTGAAGAGGGGGTATGTTCTGATTTATGATAGCAGTACAGGTGAGAGGATTGGTACATTCAAGAGACAGGTGCGTTCAATATTTTTAGCAGGACATAAGGGAATAGTTGTTAAAAAGCAATTAGACAGCGGAGGTTTTTTTAGCTTAGGTTTGCCTAAGACGCATCAATTTCCAAATTATCCCAATGCATTTGTCATAGCTGAGATGCCCTTTAATTCAACTATAAGTAAAATGTGTCTTTATAGCAATGAAGGAGAATTGTTGAAGGATAGTAAAATAATAAAGATATTTTCCGCTGATGGAGAATTAACGGATTGTTATTTTAGTCTTTCAACTGAAGAGTTTAACTCATTAAATAATGTTAGCATAGAAACAGAACTTGATAAGAACGGTTATTTTCAAATCGGAGGCAGGATAAGAGGGCATTTTGAAAAATATCCGCATAGTAAGGTTCTGGTTAAAGTTCAGCAGGGTGTTATAACAAGTGTTTCGTTTTTAGATGAGACAGGGGATGTATTTGATGCTAAAGAGTGTAATTTAATCTATGACAAAAAGTTCCATTTAACCGGTTCTTCTTATAGAGATTTTCCCAAAAGTTTTCAGGAGGGTGTTTTTTATCTACAGAGAAAGATTGGTGAAAGCGGAAGATTGGTATTTCGTGGAGAAGTAATTGCCATGTCACTTCAATATTCCGGCTGTACGGGATTTATTAAAGTTATTAATGGCAGAGCTGAGAAATTTTGGATTGTCGATGAGGGTGAGGTTATTGCAGGAAAGGCGCCTTCAAATTTTAATTTAGAAAGTTATATAAAAAATTTATGAAAGCTAAAAAGTTAATAATGTTAATATTGATTTGTTTTTGTATAAAGCCAGTGGATTCCTCATATGCCCGCAGGGTTAGATTAGATATACCTGTATTCAATTATCAAACCCTTGTTAAAGCTATTGCAAAGGGTGAAATGTTAGTTTTTGATGATAAAGCTCATCCTTTAAATAATATTCCGTCCAATTTTAGAGGGCAGTATGCTTTATACTTTCTTGCCCAGTCTTTGGATGAAGCCATAGCAAGAGGCGATATTAAATGGGAGGGGGGATTAACAGGTTTTGAAACAAACAGATTGAATAAATTACCCAATGAATATATCAAAATGCTGGGTGCGCTGGAGACGGTAATTTCCTATAAAAAGTTTTTTCAATGGAAACAGGATATAGAATCCGATTTATCCAGATATAGCGGTAATGAAGGTCAAATACGTTTTGCGGTTGATTACAGAGTCGAAAATGTTGCCAGATTATATGATATTTTTGGCCCGCAATATGGCTGGAACAAACTCCATGTAACGCTGCTGCAGATATCAAATGCTGTAGATTTATTCAAAATAAATCCTTCTTCATACAAAGGAGAAAACGGGCAGAAGAAATTAGCCAAAGAATCACATATCAGCCACCCCGGGGTTCTTTATTATGCGCGGGATGAATTTGAAGGATATTCTCAAGGTAATTTTGGATGGAGCGATAATGTATTTACGGCAAGAGAACTGGAGAAAATAAAACAGGAGGTGCAGTCTCTAACAATAGAATCTGGGGTGGATATTTTTAATTCGATATTTACCGTGCATAGAGAATTATTTAATTTAATCCAGCAGTACGGCAGAGAAGAAGTTGTAACATTTCTTAAGAAAGTTGGGGATTTGGGGATGAGTTTTATGCCGCAGGGTGAAGAAAATACAGCCCGGCTGTTTCAATTGGCACAGCAGGATAACTGGCAGGGTATTGTCACCAATTATTTAGCAATAAACAGCGGGATAGAAGGATGTTATAAAATGTATGGCACTGAAGCTAAAAGAATATCTCAATCTGATTTAAAAAATTATCAGGAAGTTTTAGAAAATCTGGATAATGAAGTTGAAAAATCTTTGCATCAAGT
>CAZLTA010000125.1:0-4898 GCA_964562345.1 uncultured Planctomycetia bacterium | reverse complement strand
TCCAGGAAATGATTCTTCCTGATTAAATAAACATACCCGATAATTGTTGTAACTAAAGTCGATAAAACCGTGCCCCATGCAGAACCGGCAACACCCAATTTCGGAAGAGGGCCAGCTCCTACAATAAGCAGCGGCGTAATGGCAATATTTAGAACAACAGACATTATAAGCAGCATAAGCGGAGTCTTTGAGTTTCCAAGACCTCTTAGAACCACACTGAACCAGTAATAAGCCGCCTGTAAAATCAGACCACCAGCAATGATAACAAGATATATATAAGCATCTTGCTGAATGTTTTGCGGAGTATTAATAAGTACTAGGAGCCTGCGGGCAAAGATTATACTAATACTTGATATTAACAGACATAAAACAAGCACGGTAAAAGAGGAATTCGTCAAAACTTTAGATAATAAATCGTGCTTTTTAGCACCGTAAGACTGAGCAACTAAAATATTTGTTGCGGAATTGATGCCTATAATCAAAGACATTAAAAAGAAAATCAGCGGCGTAGATACCGATACAGCCGCCAGCGCTTCATAGCCGATAAGCCGGCCAACCCAGATAGCATCAATAACGATGTAGATGGATTGTAAAATATCACCGATGATAATCGGCAATGTGAAAAGAACTATTTTTTTAAAAATTTTACCTTCAGTAAAATCCTGCATCGTTTATCTTTTAAAATAGAAGAAGTATCAAAGTATTATAGAGAAGCTGCTCAAAAAGTCCAGAAATATTTGGTCACAAAGATATCTGATTACGTAGATAAATTCTGTGTTGAGAAATCGGTAATTACTTTAAAAAACTGTGCAATTAGAGGCTAAACGGGGTATTTCGTACCTATAACTTCAGAGCCCTTAGAAATCGCGAAACGATTTCAATCCTAAAGGACGCCCTGTGGGCAGGGACTTGGTCCCGGAAATTCTCCCCTGTGGAATACTTCGTATTCCCAGGACTCAGTACCCGATTTCTGGGTGCGAATTCCTCGGGGCACTAACGCTCCTTAAATTATTGACCTCTTTCCCAAAAATACCGGGATAATTCGGTCTAACAATTTAAGTTCGCTAACGCTCCTTAAATTATTGACCTCATTAAAAAAGCCCGACTTCCACTCCAAAGCCGGGCAATATTATTTAATTTAACTTCTTTATAAAAATTAAATCACTTTAAATCCACAAATTTTTACAAAGCATCTACATATCCTATTAACTCACTTTCAGGTTTTTGAGCAATCTTTCTAACTCCATCTAAAAGTTGCTGTAATACAGACGTATCTGAAAGCTCATTAACTCTTATATCTGAAAATATGTTCTCTGCTGTACCTCTTGGTGAAGAAGCCCCTTTAACAAGTGAATTAGCAGAATCTACTATTTTTGCTGTTTCAGCAATTAATTCTCCCAACAAAGCTGCGTCCTCTGCTGTCTTAATTTCAATTGACCGCGGACAACCAAGACACCTTACATGGTCATTAGCCTGTAAAACATCATTTAATCCATTTACCACTTCTCCCGCTATCCAAGCATAATTTTTAAAATCACCCGCATCACCTGCAGGACTATTATTAAGGATAGTATCAACTGCTACATTTACTTTATCTAAAGCAGCTTGAACAGATGTTGCGACAAAATTAACTCTATCGACTTCATCACTTGCAAATATATTAGTTAAATCTTCTTTTGCCTCATTATATACAGAGGCAGGAATTGCATCATCAATAGTAATCTTGCCAATAGGTATGGCGGGTAGTGTACCCTGTCCACTATCAACAGGATTCCAAAACCCTCCTAAAGCAAATGCACTAAAATTAAATCCTACCATTACTACAAGCACTTCCACAAAACCAATCACTAAGCCTACTCTCTTCATTCTTTCACCTCCTTTTTTGTTTTTAACACTTTCATCTATTTTCATAACACACATTATTTTAAATCTTTTATAATCTACTTATAATTATACCATATTTTTCATTTTTTTCAAGTCCAGTACTATATTTTATTTTTGAAACTAATCGAAACTTTATCTAGGCAGAGAATTTATATAAAAGACTTTGTTTCTCTCGTTGCTTCCTAAACAGTATTCCCCATCCCGAAGGAAATCCCGGATATTTCACACCTATAACTTAAAAACACTGACGCGCTCCTTAAGCAATCTGCTCTGCCCCGAAAACATCGGGATAATTCGCACGTATCATTTCCCTAAAGGGGACTTGTACCCCCTTAATTTGCTCCGCAAATTAAGGGGGTATAATTCGGTCTAATAATTTAAGTTCGCTAACGCTCCTTAAATTATTGACCTCATTAAAAAAGCCCGACTTCCACCCCAGAGCCGGGCAATACTATTTAATTAATTTACAATATCTTTTTTAGCACTAACTATGAGTGATGTCAAGCTAAATTTCTAAGTCAAAATAAAACAGGCCTGACAAACATCGTCAGGCCTATCTTTGTTCCAGGTTATATTTTTACTACATTGATAGCACGTTCGCCTTTAGGACCCTGTTCAATTTCAAACTCTACCTGCTGACCTTCTTCTAAAGTAGCGTAACCAGAACTCTGAATTGAGCTGTGATGTACGAATACATCTTTGCCCGACTCAGGGGTAATAAACCCATAACCTTTTTCGTTACTGAACCATTTTACTGTTCCTTTCATACTGTACAAACCTCCTTTTAAAAAATTATAGTGAATTCCATAGGAAACCAAACCCGCACAATAAACCATTTCTCACGCGGGATAGAACTTGAATTCCCCGTTCACTACCAGTGATAATCTATAATATTTACCGTATTAAGTCAACTAAATTAATTCACTTAAATTAATTCATCAGAGAAGCAACAGTAATAGCATTGAGTTCCTCCCTTACCATTGCCTCTATTTTATCCAGACGTTTCTTGAGATTACATCTTTGTATACGGGGACATTTCCCTTTCTTGAAAACATGTTCGCTTAAACTTATCGTCCCCTGAAAAACCTTTATTATATCTGCAATGCATATGTTATTGAGATTTTTAGAAAGCATAAAACCTCCATTCTTCCCTTTATAAGACCGGATAATTCGCTTTTTGTTCAGAATTTGAAGGATTTTTCGAAGAAAAGGACGCGGAATCTCCGTTTCATACATCAGTTTCTCCGTAGAAATAACTTTTCCTTTCTGCTTTGCCATAGCACAAAGCACCCGCATTGCATAATCTGTATCGCGTGTTATCAGTTTCATTTAAAAATAAAATAGCAGGGCAGTTTAATGTCATGCCCGGGACTAAATACTGCAGCCTTCCTTGCAATGCGCAACTGCTCTAAGCATAAATTTAATCGTCCTATCCATAACTGCACCTCCTTGTTTATCTATCAAATCATTTCACATTCAAACATTTAATATCGTCTACAAACATCCAATCCTTAAATATAATGATACTATATAGGTATCATTGGAACAAGATAAAATTTATCTTTCTGAGCTATAATTGGGCTTCCTAAATTACGCAGCGGAATATTTTTTATCTTATGCCGACTTTAGTTTCGTATTCTTTGAATTCCGGCGAGGAAAAAATTTCTTCCAGGCAGGTTATCGGAACAACTAAAGATATCTTCCCCCCTGTTTGGTCTGAAATGGTCCCGATTTGGATACCGATTAATTTCGGGGAAATATTGGTTAAAACGATTCTGTTCCCCTCCATCTGCGGCTCGGGAGATACAAAAACAGGAGCTCCGCTGTAGCCGGCAGCTAAATCTTCATCTAAAAGAATAAACTTTGCCTCCGGCCGGACATTGGAAGAATCAATTGTTGTTGTCCAGCTCGCTATCTCAGCCTTTTTTGAAATAGGGCTTAGAGTATCCCGTAAACCAAGATTTAATGGAAATCCTAATATATACACTTTAGTTCCCAAAGAAATGACCTCATTTGTTTTGATAAACAACTCTTCAGGAACTAGAATATGTTCTGTCTTTTCGGTAAATCCAAAAGGACGGACTGCTATATCTGCAATGGGGTGAAAAAACCACTTAGAATAAGGCAATTCCTTATCTAAATCCTTAATGGTAGAATTCCTCATCTCGCCTGTTGCTGTATTCCAGATTATCTCTGCCTTATCAGACATATCTTTTGCAACATGCGCTGCGGTTACAATATAGATATGGTTATTATGGACAACCAGAAAACCAGTACCGTGCTTAGTTAAAAGTTTAGGTTTTAACTCACCGGTATCTATATCTTTAAACCAAACTTCATATTTCCTGCCGCCATTTATTTCATAACAATTTAACTGCTCACGTATATAAACTGTTGTTCTCCCCAATTCATTAATAGTTACTGCGTATGAGACAGTGTTTATAAAAACCAAACACAATCCCAGTAAAAACGGCCGTTTAATTGTCTTCATAACCTGTATCTGCATTTTCAGGATTTATTCATCTCGTAAGAAAGTATTATAGCTTCGGCAATATTCTTCATTGAGAGCCGTTTATTCATGCTAGTCTTCCGCATCAGAGCAAAAGCCTGATCTTCAGCAAGACCTTGTTTTTTCATTAATATACCCTTCGCGCGTTCGATTTTCTTGCGGGCTTCAAGTTCCGCCTGAACGACCTGTGTCTTCACCAAAAGCTCTGTGTTCTCAATCGCAACAGCAGCCTGGTTTGCCACTGTACTTAAAAGAGCTACTTCGCTTTTAGTAAATTTATGAATATCGGTTGTATACAGATTAATTACACCGATAACTCTGTTTTTAACCATCATAGGCACACTGAGCATAGAAACCAAACCTTCTTTCCGGGCTAATTTTTTTTCTTTAAAATTCGGCTCAGTTAAAACATTATCAACAATTACAGGCTTCTTCTCTTTTGCTACCAATCCCACCAGCCCTTCTCCGAGATGCAGGCTTCTTTCTTTTAAATATTCTTTACTCA
>CAZLTA010000124.1:0-5006 GCA_964562345.1 uncultured Planctomycetia bacterium | reverse complement strand
AGCGCTGTGTTAAAGAGTTAGGGCTCTTTCCGTAGTCAAGTGTTATAATATATTTCTTAAAACAATCTAAAAGACGGTGTACTTAGGGTATGAAAGACTTTTTACCGATATCAAAAGAGGACTTAAAGAAGCGCGGCTGGGATGATCTTGATATAATACTCGTTACCGGCGATGCGTATGTCGATCACCATTCTTATGGCGCAGCTGTTATAGGGAGGATGCTGGAGGACAGCGGATTTAAAGTTGGCATTATCGCGCAGCCGGATTGCGGGAAACTCGAAGATTTTAAAAGGTTAGGCCGGCCGAAACTTTTTTTCGGTGTTACGGCAGGCAACCTTGACTCCATGCTCGCGAAATATACCGCCAATAAAAAAGTGCGCAACGTTGATGACTATTCACCGGGCGGGAAGGCTCATCTAAGGCCTGAAAGGGCGGTTCTTGCATATGTGAATAAGCTACAGCAGGCATTTAAGAATGTACCTATAGTCCTTGGCGGCATAGAAGCGAGCATGAGGCGGCTCGCTCACTATGATTACTGGTCAGACAAGGTAAGGCGCTCCCTGCTTTTGGATTCCAAGGCCGACATACTCGTTTACGGCATGGGCGAGAAGCAGATCTTGGAAATAGCCCGGCGCTTAAAAAATGGCGAAGATAAAAGCAGACTTAATAATATACGTGGCACAGTTATTGTCAGAGGTTCTACGGACAGCCTTAAAGATTATATTTTAATTCCTTCTTTCAAAGATATCTCCGTGGATAAGGATAAATTCAACGAGGCCTTTAAGATTATTTATTTTGAAGCCGATCCGGTCCGCGGCAAAACGATTGTCCAGAAGCATGGAGGCAGATTTGTTATACAATATCCTCCGGCCCTTCCTCTGATCGCGGAAGAGATCGACAGGATATATTCTCTTCCTTATGTGCGGGCTTGGCATCCGGTATACGATAAGGAAGGCGGTGTGCCGGGATTTGAGACGGTCAGAAATTCAATTGTATCCCATAGAGGGTGCGTGGGCGGCTGCAACTTCTGTTCTTTATATCTGCATCAGGGCAGGATTGTACAAAGCCGAAGCATTGAATCAGTGGTCAAAGAGATAAAAGCTATCGCCCAGGATAAAAAGTTCCGAGGAACGATCACCGACATAGGCGGTCCGACGGCAAATATGTATATGGCAACATGCCATCTATGGAAAGTGGCGGGTGCTTGCCGCGATAAGAAATGCCTTGTGCCGGAGAAATGCAAAAATCTCAAATTAGGCTATGATTATTCGATGCGCCTGTGGAGGGAGCTCACGAAAATACCGGGCGTAAAATATGTATTTGTCGGCAGCGGCGTGAGGTACGATTTATTGACCGACAACTATTCGGATGAATACATGCGCGAACTGTGCGCGCACCATGTGAGCGGTCAGCTAAAAGTTGCTCCCGAACACTGCGTCAACTCGGTCCTGGAATTAATGAACAAACCCAGGTTTAAGATTTACGAAACATTTATCTGCAAGTTCGAAAATATCAACAGGCGGTTGGGTAAAAAGCAGTACCTGGTGAACTATTTTATAGCAGGCCATCCTGGAGCGTGCCTTGAGGATGCGCTGGAACTTGCCGTGTATCTTAAAAAAAACCATATTTACTCGGAACAGGTCCAGGATTACATACCTTTACCTATGACCATATCGGCCTGCATGTATTACACGGAGAAGGACCCGTTTACCGGAAAGCGTGTTTATGTGGCTAAAACGTATAGCCAGAGGATGATGCAACGGGCATTGCTTCAATATAAAAATCCCCAGAATAAGAAATATATAAGGAAAGCCCTTACGATGCTTCACAAAGAGGCATTAAGGAGACTATTTTTGGCATAAATTCCTCATCAAAAAAGGCAGGAAAATATGAATGTCCGCTTCTCAAAAGTGGACAAATAGTATCTCTTTGACTGCCAAATAGTTACGCAAATTTCAGCCGAAAGATATCGGACAAATAGGACAAATTTCCGAGGGAATTACCTTTCAAAGCAGCCAAATTTACTTAATAACCCATGTATTCCAGCTATAATCAGTGTCTGTAAATAACAAGAAGTGTTTCCCCCCGGTTCATACAAGAGGGACACTTACTAAAACTTAGACTCTACAAGCGAAGCGCGAAAAATTATTAGTTTTAGTTATTCCGAAGATTAAGGCAGAAATATCGAAGGAATTTCTGCCTGCGTTTAGGCAGGGGCAAATAATGTTTAAAGGCTATTGTGATTGGATGCGGTCAATAGCCTTTTTTGTTGCTCTAACCTGTATCCAGAGGGTTTTTTTGATACGCCGTATTTCTGGTCGAGTGAGAGAAGCCGGTCCACCTCTCAAATCTACCGATAGCTGTGTGCGGCGAGGGCGTCCCCTTATCGAATATTACTGTCCGTCCTCACAGGATCCACCTCAATTAGATATTTAAATCAGGGAACTTTTTATCTTTGGTTGTTGTCTAATATATAGAAAGGAGGATAAGAATGAATAAAAAGATTTGTTCAAATAAGTTTTGGTTAATTGTGGGGCTTTGCCTTATGTTTGCGTTATCTTCTTCAAATGCATTTGCTTGGGGTAGAGGTAGTAAAGGCAGAGGCGGGCCGCGTGAAGTCGTTACGGTGAGAGGCGAGAGGTACCATTATCACAACGGTAGATTCTATAGACCAGGTTGGTTTGGATTTGAGTTTGCTATTGCCGTTCCTCCCATAGGAGCGGTTGTTACTTTCCTTCCTGCTGGACATAGAACAATTATAGTTAGAGGTGTTAAGTACTATCATTATAGTGATAGTTACTACACAGCTTGCCCTTCCGGATACAACATTGTTCCGGCACCTTCTGTGGCAGCGGTACCTGCTGTACAGCCTAAAGCTATTGCCGAAGAGGCAGTAGCAATCAACATTCCCAATTCAAATGGTAGTTATACTACCGTTACACTGGTCAAGCATAATAACGGTTACATTGGACCGCAGGGAGAATACTATCTGAAGCATCCGACGGTTGAACAGCTAAATGTCCTGTATGGGAAATAAGATTTTCTTGATAAGTGCTATATGACGAATATAATAATTGTAATGAACGACATTGCCATAGATACATTGGAGCGAGCTTCCCAAGGGGATATAGGAGCTTTTGAGCAGGTGTATAAAGCAGCCAGTGATTTTGTCTATAATGTGGCTTTCAGGATTACCCGCAACAGCGCTGATGCAGAGGAAGTAACCCAGGATGTTTTTATGAAGATATACCATAACCTGAAGAATTTTAATTTCCATTCGGCATTTAAGACATGGGCATACAGAATCACGGTGAACACGGCGATTAACCGTTATCGTAAATCCGTAAGAGAAGAAAAGGGTAAAGTAGATTATGATAGCATAATCGAATCGTTTCCGGACAGTCGTTCAACTACCGAAGACATTATCCAGAGCGATAATGAAACAAGCCTCAATGCGTTATTAGGAGTGTTGACTCCGGAACATAAGACATGCTTGATATTACGGGAAATCGAGGGATTAAGCTATCAGGAGATTGCTGCCGCTTTAAAAATTCCGGTAAATACTGTGCGTTCTCGCTTGAAACGGGCGCGCCAGGCGTTGCTGAAAGAGGTAAAAAATGGGTTGGTGAAAAATGCAGTGTAGAAAAATACGGGAAGTGCTCAAGACGGATTATTTAGACGGCGAAGTTAACGCGAGAGAACAGCAGTATATTAATGAGCATCTGGTGCAGTGTCCGGAATGCCGCAAGTTAGAGAAAGAATTACAGACTCAGCGCCTGCTTTTTCAAAATGTAAATCGGCAGCAGGTACCAGAACGCCTATGGCAGAACATTCGTGATGCCATAATTACAGAAGGATTGAATCAGGAGAACAGCGTAAACCACGGTATTCTCTTGCGGTTAAGAGAGTCAATAAGGCCGCCGCGATCGGTATTTGCTTTAGCCAGCGCTCTTATGGTGATAATTTTTGTTGTGGTTTTTGCTGGCGCTTTAATTCAGAAAAGACAATCCTTAAGCAGAGAAAACGATGGAGAAATAATTACGGATTACAACCTAAATATCGAGACTGGGGATTTACTTTATGACCTGGGGACAGGCATAGAGGAATATTTTTTATAAGGGAACTTTTCAAAGAGCTTATGTGTCTAAATTGGCGAAAGGAGGATGTAAGATGAAGAATATAAAATCAATAATTATCGGTTTAGTAGTAGTTCTTTTTATAGCAAGCACGGTATATGCCAAGACAGAAGGTGAATCCCAACAGCGCGGCGGCAAACAGAAAGGCAGCATTTTTAAAAAGTTGAATTTGACTCCGGAACAAGAGAATCAACTTGAAGAAAACCGCAAGGCGCAAGGCGAAGAGATGACGAAACTGCACGCGGCAATCAAAGAAAAACAGGCGAAATTGCAGGAAGAGCTTAAGAACCCTCTAGTTACCAGAGCCGCAATTGAGCCGCTCGTGAACGAGATTAAATCTTTGCAGATGCAGTTAATCGACCGCAGAATAAGCGGTATTTTCGCGGTAAAAGAAATTTTAACACCTGAACAGTTTTCCATGTTTCAACAAATGATGGAAAAGCGGCAAGGAAACAGAAAAAAACATTTCAAGAATTGGAGCGAGAAAAGAAAAGGTACCGGTCAAAATTAATGATTTTAACTTTAAACCGTCGACATGTGTTTTGCCCGGCAGTAAGGGAATGCCTCTCGAGTTTTAACTAAGCTGTACACAGAATAGTGTCAATTCAGACTCCTTTCCGGTGTCCTTATCCCGCTTATTTTATGTAATACATGAAATAACGTGAATGCGGGCTGCGAAGCGTCCTTTAGGACTTACCCCGACCCTCTGGAATCTGGTAAGATCCGAGGGTTAATTTTGCAGGGTGACAAGATTATAATCTATCGGCCCTTCCCTGTAGATTTACTTTCGTAAATCGAAACACAGGAACAAGTCGCCCTCTGCAATTTGCACCCAGAAATTTCACCCTTAGAGATTGCGAAAGCAATCTC
>CAZLTA010000123.1:0-5016 GCA_964562345.1 uncultured Planctomycetia bacterium | reverse complement strand
ATAAAAAAGCATGGAAATTAAATCTGGTTGATATTTTGAAAATCGGCCGCTTAAGCGCAGGCCCCTGGTTTTTACTGTATATTTTCCCCGACATAAATATTATCCGGGCCAATCATATAGCCAAAGAAACTTCGATATGGATGGACAAAGCAGCCGTTGATGCTGAACTTGAATTCCAGAACTGGCTTACCAGAGTTCAAACCGCACAGGTTAAAATCGACTCTCTTACGCTTCTGCTGCAAAGGATAGAATACTACCTTAAAAAGGTCCATGATGAAGTTTCATTAAGTACAGCGCCTTACAGCCATTACATAGAATTAGAACTCCTGCAGGATGAAATTAAAAACGCGATAGATTCCGAGCGGGAAAGAAAGCTTTATGCCATGATGCAGCTTAAGACTCTGACAGGAACCCCTTTGACAGAAGACCTGCTGATTGGAGATATTGAAATCCCATACCAAAGACTTCCTCACTTGGCAAATCCCAACGACCTCATAGATACAGCTTCAGAAGATTTCCCTGACATAAAGCTGGCAGAATCACAACTCTTACTCGCTTTTAAAGAAAAAAAATGGGATCCTTTTTTGAGGGACCTGAAGTTCGGAGCCGATTATTTATGCGATATAATTACCACCAGGGTTTATACATGGAGCTTTACATTGACTGTTTTTGACCTTTTACTTCATCAACGCGGCAGCTATTATCAGGATAAAATTCAATATCAAAACCTCCTGCTCGGAAATGAAAGGCTGAAAACAGAAAAAGACATTTATCTTAAATATTATCTGATTCATAACTACCGCGCCCGGGCCATAGAATTTAAAAGAATTCTAAACAGCTATAACAATCTTTTAGATTCTGCATGGACGTCTTATTTAAACAGAGAGATATCATGGGAAAGTGAATACGGCCTGCTAAAAATATTCCGGGAAATATTTAAAACTCAGGATTCTTTCATTGACAGCCTTCAGGAATATGCCCATAACCTCAATTATTATAAAAAAATGGAGAAAAAATATTTCCATGAAGAAAAAGAAAAACCGCTCTCAATAGCTGTTCCGTTTAGTATTCTCACCATACAAAGCATAAACCTTAACAAAATTGCATTAAAAATATGCCAAGTTTTGTCTGATTTAAAACACCGGTTCTCGCTGTTTAAGCATTTAGATCTTTCTCAAAAAATCTATACAGCAAACAGGCGATTCTGGGAAGAAAAGGAACAGAAGAGAAATTTCAATCTTTTCACATACCAGGTTCAAAAAAACAAAAAAAAGACCAAACTGAATAAAATTTCAAAAATATACACCCAAGCTCAGGAGACAGAATATCAAAGTTTCTTAGTCATGGAAAAACTCTGGCAGCAGGATTATCAAGACTACACATTTTTAAAAAAGAGAATGTCTACCCTTATTATGCCGCCTTACGAAGATGCATACAAACACCAGATTCAACGCACCATTGAAATACTTAAACCCGGTATTCAAACAGAACAGAACTTATTTGCACCCTTTGATGAAAATGATTTATATAATGGACTAACTAATTACTTTTTAAAACATTTACGCAACCTCCGTTTTTCAGAGAAAGAAATAGAACTTTTTTTCAGTAACCTGCCTCAAATTGCATCAATCTGGAGAGGGCTTAAAGGGGGTGAAAGGATAAAGCTTGCTGGCTGGTGGGCTAAATACAGCGGGGGATTCACCTGCCTTTTTTTATTCCCTTACTTTGAACCTGATGATGTTAACGAACTGGGACTTGTTGTCCATTACAGCCTGGTATCTGTCTGGAATCAAGCCGATTCCCAAACCCCGCAGAATGTCTTAACCAAAATAAAATCCCGTTTATACGATGAGAAAAAATTCCTGCTGGTTAATTTAAGAACCCTTCCGCAAAATGCTGTTTCTGACTACCTAAAATGGCAAAATTACCTGATTAAAGAGATCGACAATATATTATTCCAGCACTTCAGTTATAATGAAATCGAAGTTTTGAGAAAGCAGCTTGCAGGACTAAAAGTTCCTTTCTGGCAATACACAGAAGGCAATAAACTGGAGGAACAGCTTCAAACGGATATTATCCGCTGGTTTATTACATCAGGCAGTACCGACAGGGAAAAAATGTTGCACCTTTTTCAATCTGTACCTCAGATACTGTATCAGATTTATAAAGAACCCTCCGAGGATGAAATTTCCCATTCTTATGATGCCGTAAGGTTAAGGCATCTTTTAGCAATCAAAGACACTCCGAATGCAGAAATAGAATATAAACGGCTGAAAACATCTTACATGATTGGACTCATCCTGTTCTGGCTGAATAAAATGGATATTGAAAATATAAGCATAGCAGAACTGAAAACAATTGTTAGAGAAGCTGCGGAAATTAAAAAACAACCGGATTTTATAAAACTTTACGGCAATCATTCTCTTACTGACGAACAATATTTTTTCCACCAGCATAGTTTAATTTATTATGCTCAAAAAAAATCTATTTCCCCGAATAAAGAAAACATGGGTAAAACATTCTTCTGGATGAAATTTCTTAAATCCCGGCCGGAATTCATATCGCTTTACGGTAATATTGATTTCAACACCCCTTTTATTTATGAAAAATCCACGCCGTTTCAGATACTGCATTATACAGGTAATTTAAGTTTTTGGTCCCATTGGTCAATAGAAAACAAGGCTTCAGAAGAGTTTGTGAAAAATTTTCTTTCACTATACGCCCGAGCCGTAAAAGAAGATTCTTTTAGAGAAACTTTAGAGGATATATATGGAAAAATCGGCATTAAAATCAGCCTCTCTTTGAAAGGCAAAAGCCATGAGATGCAGGAAGAGATTCATGGAATAATTTCCAACTGGGTTCTTTATTTCTATTTAAGAAACATAACTTCCTGGGATATGATGCTTACATCTCTTAATGAAATCTCTGCAATAGCAAACCTGTCTTTAAAATACCTCCTCAACTATAACCAGGATGACTTGCGTTACTGGTTCCAGCATAAAAATGAATCCGGCTACAGCCAGGAGGAAATCGAACAAATTTTTTATTTAATGTCCCAGGCCAAAACAATCCTAGCTGAATCTGTAGAAAGCCTGCGCCGATTAGCTGAAATAAAACCATATCTAGCAAAATTAAAAATTTCATTAGATGAGATTAAGAACAAAAAAATGCATCCCGGCGAGATCCAAAGGCTGGCAGAAGAAGTGCTTTACCCTCAAAAAATAACTGTTGAGGAATTAATAAAAGAATATAAAATCGGCGTTTTGATTCAAGCTTTATACCTTTCGGAATTACATACCGAGCTCACCCCTTACGATGTTACAGAAATATTCACTTTCTTTAAAAAAGAAGGGCTTGAGACAGAGGATTTGATTACATTGATAGAAACAGAACAACTCGTCTATCGTATTTTAGAAGAAAACAAACTTGCTTTTGTTTTCCGGGAACCGGAACTCAGGAAATTCATCTGGCAGAACGTATATAACAAAGGCTGGGAATCAACCAGCCGGTATTTTAAAAAATGGGCTTTGAAATCAATTGTTTTTCTGAAAGAATTCCACAAAGAACACAACTACTATCCTCCCAAAAGATTATTATACGTTCTCCTGGATTACCACACCGTCAATGCTCCTGACTGGCAGCTGAAACGTCTAATACACAACGGTAATCTTTCCCGCGCCGCTTCAAACCCCCTTATTGTAAATCTGAGGCAGAATTGGAACATAAAAAGGGAGCTGCTTTTCTTCTGCTACGAGCACCTGCCTCTGGGAGTTGATGTTGAAAATTTAAACCCCCTGCTATACTATTTCCTCTCCCTCAATTTCTATGATTATCAGCCACTATTAGAACTGGCAAAGAAATTTGAAGAGAACATGGCTCAGGTTATTATCTCAGACGGTGAGCCGGAGCCTGATGAGAAAATGAAAGAAATTATGCCGCTGGCTTTTCCTATGCTCAGCTATGTCTATAAAAACGAGGGTGTTTTTAAGAAAAGGCTTTTAGAATTTGCGCAGCGGTCAAAAAACGGCTTTAAACGCATTTATCCCGATATTTCATTCCAGGACATGCTTAAGATTCCTGAGAAAAGAATCGCAATAATAAAACACGTTAAAAACACAGCTTTAAGATATTATAATGTTACACTCAGCCCCGCCAGAACATATACCATTATCTGGAAAATGCGCGAAGGATATCCGCTTGAAGAAGCCCTGAAGATATTCATAGGAGATTACAAACGGCTTAAAGAAGCATACCAAACGGCCGTTTCTAAAGAAATAACAGGGGGCATCAACAATCTGCTGCTGCATCTTTCTCAACAGATATATTTAACACCGCTTGAGATAGAAGACTGCAAAGAAACATTACTTATTATGCATCGGCTTCAACTTATCAACGAAACAAGCAATAATACATCTTTAAATCCCTCTCAAATTTACCGTAATGCCGAGTCCATTTATTTCACAGGTCTTAAAGCAGAAGATTTAAAAATAATCGCCGAATTCTTCCGGACAGCAAAGGAATATCTGCCCCCAAAGCGGATGGATACAGCTTTCTATCTATGCCTGAAAAGTTTTAAATCCCGGCCTTACTATATACCGGACATCGCAATGTATCCCTATCAGGATTATCGTGAAATACTCAGTAAAACCGATTTCCCGGATAAGAATATTATCTCATATCTTAATAAAAACAACATATCGCCTCAGGGATATTATTACATTTATTCTTCCGCTAAATATTATTCCTTAAACCTTAAGCTAGCTCCCGGATTTGAAAAATACATGCTGGCATTTTTACTTTATGAAAAAACAAAAGATACTTATATAGTAAAGTCTCTTCTGAAGCTAAACACAGACGCTGAAGTTTATGCCTATTTGAAGAAGATTGATAGAATTTTGGCTAAAAGAAAACGTGATGTAATAAAGAGGATCATTTTAAAAGAATGCAGATTTTAATTTCTTTATTTAACTTGGCAGGCTGTTTGATAATCCTGGTTTTGATAAAACAGCCTCTGGA
>CAZLTA010000122.1:0-5024 GCA_964562345.1 uncultured Planctomycetia bacterium | reverse complement strand
GGTGAAAATGCCGCTTACCGGATCCCAGAGAATCGCTTTCCAGTCCATACACTCACCTCCTAATGAGCTCACGATTTACGAAACACAGTACCGCAAATCGTAGAGCGAATTACCCCCTCTTGATTTCTTCGAAATCAAACCAGAGGGGACAAGCTCCGCTAAGAGTGCTAAAATTATTTTAATAATTTTAGCATATCTTTCGAAGCGGAAATATTAACTTTAATGAGCAGTAAATTTTCGGCCTCTCCTGAGGCTGAAAATTTTAGGCGCCAGCCGTCTGCGTAATGAGCACATCATTTAGCAAACAAAGTGCAGCTAAATGATATGTGCGAATTATCCCCCTTGATTTCTCCGAAACCCTGTGAAATGCAAAACATTTCCAAGACCCAGTACCAGAAATGTTCCACATTTCTCGGTGTCAAACCAGGGGGTACAAGTCCCCCTTTTGGGACCATTCCACAGTAATTATTCTAAATCCTTAAGAAATAAGCGTCAAGGTAAATAATAAAAATATAGCTATTTTATTCTAAAGACAGAACCTTTTTGAATCAGACAAAAGTTGCTATAATTTGCAACTTACTACTTATAACCTTAGTTCCACTAGGAAAGAAGGCCTATATAGAAACTATCTTGTAGAGAAACTAACTAAACATCATAATCAGATTAGGGCCTATTGGAGTACAAGGTCACATATAACCAATCTAAAAAATGATAAAAACACCTATAGCACAAGCAAAAAGAATACCATAAAAAATAACAAACTAAATAACCCCGTTTTGTTTACAATACTTGTTTCACTGATCGTATATCTTTTTAGTTTCTAGTTCTTCAATCAGTATTGCGAGCATACTCCGAGCCAAATCCTCTGTAATTTTACCTTTTTTTAGGGAAACATCATCTACTATAATTTTGTATATCTTAGTAGCCCTTTTAATATAATTTGATGGTAATGCCTTATCTAACCATAGGTAAATGCGGAATATTCCATGAAGAGCTTCATAAGGAGCAACGGATATCTTACTTTCTGTCCAGTTGATTAAATTTTTCACAATATCTAAATACAATTGAGTATTCATTTCTGGATGATATTTTTCTTTTATTAAAACCATCTTTTCTCTTAAGAAGACTAAAAACTCCTCTGTTTCCTTTTTTAATTCCTCTTTTCTAATATTACCTTCCAAGGATTCAACATTAAGATTAAATAGCTTTTTTACCCTATCAAGAGGAATTTCGTTAGGATACAACCTCGAGAGGATCATACCTGCCGTTAAAAGACGTTGAGTTCCCCTATTAACCCTCACACTATTTACGATATTTAAATTCATTTCTCCTAAATCGATTAAATGTTCCACATCCAGTAACACTAAAGATTCATCAGGTTGTACACTTCCATCATCATTCCCAAATATCCTAATCCTTTCATAATATAAACCACCCTTTAAACGCCTATCCGAAAATGAATCAGAATTCATCCCTACTACTCCACCACCTATGGCTTTTACACTTATACTACTTTTTGGGATCCTAACTTCAACTACAGAATTATAGAGAGATTTGATATTTAACTTCGAGTCTTTTATGTAAATTCTTAAATCGATATCTCCAGGTTTTGGAGAATATAAATAACTACCATACGTATAAATCAATATTTTATCCGATAGATTTTTAAAAGGAAAATCTTCTCCGACAACTTCCTTAGCTTTTTCTATCAGATACCTAAACAAAGACATACTTTTACCTGATGAATTTGTAATTATCGTATATTTAAGGTTTTGCAATCTTTTAACCATTTCTTTCGTTTGGGGATCTAAAAATTTATACCAAAGGCTTTTATTATAGTCGTTCTCCGTAAAATTGAAGTTCGGAAGCCCTAAAACATCATATACAACGTCTGAGAGTTTTATAAATTCATCCTCAGATAGAAACTTTGACCGAGCAGAAATTAAATAATCTATTGCACGAACAGTCTCTTGAGGTATTTCTATCTCATCACAACGAGAGAGCTGAAATTCTTGGTCTAACTCAGAAAGTATCTTTTCTGCCTCACTACAATCTTTTACAAGAAATAAAGCACGCTTAAACCTTTCTTTAATAGTTTTAATTTCTCCTGTTGTCCTTATTCTCCTTAATTGGCAATTTCCATTTAATTCAAAACGATGAAATGTGCTTCCGTTTAACAGACCAAATAGAAGAAATAAGATAAGCACAGTTATTCCTTTCGTATAAATATCTCTTCTAACATTTACGAATTTCATCACTCCCCTCATTTCTTTAACCGTAATATAATACAACTTTAATCTTAATGAAAGTTTAAATAAAGTGATGATAAATTAATTTGGATAACGAAAAATACCAAATTAAAAATCCTACATTTAATCTCTCTATCCCCCCACTTAATTTTATTATCAGTATTCCTAAAAAATTTTTAAATCAAAACCACTTTTTGTTTCACAGCTGAACTCCCTCGAAAAATAACCTCAAATAATCTAATTTGCTTTCTGTTAGAGGACCGTCTATCTCTATTCTTAATGAATACCTGCCGGCATCAGCTAATGCTTTCTGTGTTCCCAATGCCTGAAGCGCGTTCTGCATGCCGCAGGTGAAGCCTTCAATTTTATCTCCCGGAATAATCTGGTCTCCTTTATCATTTACCAATATGAATGTCGGAATACCTAAATCCGGTCCTTCTTGCAAATATTGCCTCATAGAGTGCTCATAAACAGGACCAATACCAAAAAGATCCTGAAGACCAAACATTCTCATAACGCCTCTTCCCATCGCCCATACTTTTGCCCGAGTTGGTGTTTCCTGAGCATAAGGAAGAATGGCTCCATAACTTTTACCCTTGGATTTTGCAAACTCCAATGCTAAAGAATAAAGCCCTACAGCATCTATATCGGCTATTGAACGGTCCTTCCCCTTTACAAATTCCAAAAACTCACCCTTGCTTGCCTCGATAAGCGCTCCGAAATCCAGAGTAACTCCCGGTGCAATCTCCTTCCGGTAAGGCGTTTTATAACTATCAGATACTTCTTTGTAGGCATCATCCAAAGTTTGTCCGTTTTCAACTTTAGTATAAATTGTATTTTTCATATCCCGAGTTGCCTGTTTACCCTGCTCAACTCCAGGTTGATTAAATGGGTCTGTTCCTGCAAGTACCCCAGCCATCCCGGTTGCAAATTCAAGCAAATACAAACTGCCTATTGCTTCTTCAGGACTGTTCACCTGCATTTCCCAGACAGACACACCACTAGATTTCACTTGCTGCATAAAAGCATCTTTTTGATCAGAACTACCGAGTTTAATTCTAAAGCAAAAACTATTATCTCCATAAATAGAAGAATCGTAATCCCTTTCCAGAACCGGAATGATTCCTCTGTTTCTGCCTGTAGAATCTACTTTCCCCAGACTCTCTGCAAGCAACTGTTCAATCCAGGGACCTAAACTCTGCAATTCATCCGGCAAAACAACTCTCATATACGGCTTGCCTTCAGATTCCATTTTAGCCAGAAATTCTCCCAATTGATATTTAACCTGAGACTGCATGGCAGCCCGGGCATAACTTAGAATCTGATTTACATCCTGCCCTGCAAGTGCAGCCGGAAGCATTCCGATAACGGAAAATAAAGTATACCTGCCTCCCACTTGATCAGGATGCTCAAAGATATTCTCGTCTGAGACATTATTTTTTTTCAAGAATTGCATCAAAGCACTATCTTTAGACGTAGTTGTAATGGCAATAAAATGTTTAGCCGGGTCTACTCCTGCATCTTTTATCCAATTATAGGCAATTTTAGTCAAGGCCATTGTTTCAGCAGTACCGCCGGATTTACTAATTGAGATGAAAAGTGTGCGCTTGGGGTCAATGCTGTTTTTTATATTTGCTATAGCATCATCATCCAGATTCTCCATCACATGTATTTGAGCAAACCCCTCTTTACTGCCCAAAGTACCCCTTATAACATCACCAGGCCTTGATGAACCGCCCATTCCAATTACCACCACATCATCATATTCACCTTGATGAGTTTCGGCAAAGCCAATAATCTTAGTAAGCAACCCCTGACAATCTTCAGGCAATGTAAGCCAGTGTGTATCTTGCGTAGGCAAACTCGCCCAAACACCCTGATTGGGATCCACCGGAAATCTTTCTTCTACATTTTCCATATTTTCTGTTGTAGACCTGAATAAATTTACTCCCTGCGTCCTTCTAGATATTAAATCCTCCTTGTGCGATTTAGATACAATACCACAATCAAATAAAATTGAAAAAGAAAAAAACACTACACTGAAAAACAATCTTAATTTCATACCCCACCTCCTCTTTCTATAAGTATCGCACACATAGAATTTTATGTCAAATTTAAATTGTGAGGATAATAATGCAAAAACGCATTTAATGGAATTACTTGATTTAAATTTATTTTTTCTAAAACGTGAACTCTGCGAGATAGATACGACAGGTTAGGAATATCTAGAACCGTTTGAAAAGAAGCTATAAATAAAATAAAATAAATTAAAGCACCTCTTAATATCGGAAACTTAAATCTTCGATTCTTCATTTTCTTAACTCTCCTTATATTTCATAATAACCATCTATTAATTACCCACAATTATTAACACCTCTTGTACGGTTTTCTCCAAATCGTTATTTACAACAACATAATTGTATTTATCTTTAAAACCCAACTCAAGACGAGTTTACAGTATTGGATAATTACACTACGCTTGCATTCAAGGAGTAGAATCAGAATCAGGAACCATTTGCCCAGCATAGTATGCGATACCAATAGCCTGACCAATTCGCCGTAATACTACGGGGGCTTCTTCTTTTCCTAACAATTGGTAGTATTGAGAAATAACCTTATCGGAAACACCTGGAAGTGTAATTTTAATACCTAGAGCAGAGTCTAAGTTCCTTTGCGCAGAATCAACTATTATTCCCCCTCCTTTTCCTGAAGTGACACGGCCGAATAAAACAATATTTTCGACTCCCCGATTGGAGTTGTACTGGGCAAAATAAT
>CAZLTA010000121.1:0-5030 GCA_964562345.1 uncultured Planctomycetia bacterium | reverse complement strand
CAATTTTGGACAAACAGTACGGCCGGTTTGAGCTACCTGATGAGCATAAGAAATCCAGCCGCTGTCAACAGCAGCCCGTGAAGAACCCACTGCACCGCCTAAAACTTCGGCTAAACCTTCAATCAGCTTAAAATTCTCAGGTTTACCCAGCCCATACCCGCCGGAAATTATTACATCAGCTTCGGCAAGATTTACAGTTTTACCCACTTCATCAATCATATCCAGCAGACGGGTGCGCGAATTCAATTTACCATTGTAATTTACAACTTCAATTCCTCCTTTTCTTTTTAAATCTATCCCGCATTCTTTCATAACTTTATGACGTACTGTTGCCATTTGAGGCCTATGGTTGGGCGTAATTATCGTAGCCATTATGTTGCCACCAAAAGCAGGCCTGGTCTGAAGCAGAAGCTTGCTTTCGGGGTCTATTTCCAATCCGGTACAATCAGCAGTAAGCCCCGCATTAATCTTTACGGCCACACGGGAAACCAAAGCACGGCCTATAGTAGTCGCTCCTGAAAGAATAATTTCCGGTTTATATTTTTTTATCAAATCAACCAACACTTGAGTATACGGCTCATCGAGATAGTTTTCCAGAAGAACATTTTCTGCAACAATAACTTTATCCGCACCTCTTTCAATAAGTTCCTGCGCTTTCTCTTTAATATTGTATCCAAGCAAAACAGCCCAGAGCCGGCAGTTTAATGTATCAGCCAGCTCCCTGCCTTTGCCCAGAAGTTCATATACTACAGATTGAATTACCCCTTTTTTCTGCTCTGCAAAAACCCAGACATTCTTATACCCTGATATATCTCTTTTCTGCTCTTCCCTCTTAATTTCAATGGCACCGAATTTGCACGCATCAACGCAGGCTCCGCAGAGAGTGCATTTAGCCAAATCAATTACGGCTTTTTTATCTACAATTGTAATGGCAGAAAAAGGGCACACTTTAACGCAAAGAGCACAACCCGTGCATTTATCCAGTATTACTCTTATCATCCTATCATTACATCCTTTAATATATCCGCAATTTTATTAACAGACTCATCAACGGGACCGTCTAAAATCATACCCTTTTCTCTCGAGGGGGGAGTAAATATTTTAACAACCCTTGTAGGAGAACCGTTCAAACCTATCTTTTTTTCTTCTAATCCTAAATCATCAGCAGACCAGACGGGGATTTCAATTTTTTTCGCCTTAATTTTCCCCTTTAAAGAAGGAAGACGCGGCTCATTAATCTCTTTAACAACAGTAAGAAGACAAGGCAGCGGTATTTCTATGACGTTATAACCTTCTTCAGTCATTCTTTCAACAACTGCTCTGTCTTTTTCTAATTTCTCTATTTTTTTTACATATGTAACCTGAGGGATATCCAGCCAGGAAGAAATGCCGGGCCCGACCTGAGCAGTATCGCCGTCACTTGCCTGCTTCCCGCACAGAATCAAATCATAATCAGATATCTTTTGAATCGCTTTCGAAAGTATATAACCAGTCGCCCAGGTATCAGAACCTGCTGCCTTACGGTCCGATATCAAAATAG
Source organism: uncultured Planctomycetia bacterium (assembly GCA_964562345.1). Lineage (GTDB taxonomy): Bacteria > Omnitrophota > Gorgyraeia > Kaelpiales > Kaelpiaceae > Saelkia. Next base: position 3,490 of record CAZLTA010000121.1, on the reverse strand, counting down.
CTCTGTCCACACCTAAAGATATTGCCTCACGCAAAGCAGACTCCGCCTGAGGCGGCCCCATAGAAATTACAGTTACCTCGCCTCCGCCTGCTCTTTCTCTGATACGCAGCCCTTCCTCAATAGCATACATATCAAAGGGATTAATGATTGACTCTACCCCTTCTCTAATCAGCGTATTTGTCTCAGGGTCAATTTTAACGTTTGTTGTATCCGGAACCTGTTTTATGCAGACAACTATTTTCATTTTTTCTTTGACAATTCCTTGATCAAATTAGCAGCAATAACTTCTCTCATAATCTGGTTTGTTCCTTCATAAATCTGGGTAATTTTTGCATCCCTGAAATATTTTTCTATCGGGTATTCTTTCATATAGCCATAACCTCCGAAAATCTGGAGGCAATTGGTAGTAACTTTCATGGCAGTATCAGAAGCATACAGCTTAGCCATTGCAGATGCCCTGGCAACATCTTTAGCACCGCTGTCTACCATTCTGCATGCTGAATACACTAAAGCGCGTGCAGCTTCCAGTTCTGTAGCCATATCTGCAAACATAAACTGTATACCTTGAAAACCTGTTATAGGTTTCCCGAATTGATGCCTCTGATGGGCATATTCAAGAGCCAGTTCCAGCGCTCCCTGAGCAATACCCAGCGCCTGAGCAGCAACACCAGGCCTGGAGCAGTCAAATGTTTTCATAGCAACGATAAACCCCATCCCTTGACGGGAAAGAATATTCTTAGACGACACTTTACAATCATTGAATATAAGTTCCCTGGTCGTAGAAGCGCGGATACCTAATTTATCTTCTTTTTTACCGAATTCAAACCCGGGAGTCCCTTTTTCAACGATAAAAGCCGATGCCCCTCTGGCGCCTTTGGATTTATCAGTCACGGCAATAACAACATAAACCTCTGCCTCACCACCGTTTGTAATCCATTGCTTCCTGCCGTTTAATACATAGTAATCTCCCTTTTTCTCTGCTCTGGTTTCAATCGCTGAAACATCGCTTCCGGCATTGGGTTCTGTAACCGCAAAGGCAGCCAATTTTTTCCCCGCTGCCAAGTCCGGTAAATATTTATCTTTCTGTTCATCATTCCCAAATAGAATTATCGGGTATGTCCCCAATGCAGAAGCCGCAAAACAAACCGCTATTCCACCGCAGGCACGAGACAATTCTTCAGTAACCAGCGCAAGGTCAAAAACACCGCCTCCTGTGCCGCCGTATTTTTCATCAATATAAACTCCGAACAAATCGCTCTGGGCAATTATTTTCATAATATCCCAGGGAAATTCACCTGATTCATCATATTCCTTTACTACAGGACGAATCTTTTCTTCCGCAATTCGATGAGCAAGCTCCTTAAGCATCTGTTGTTCTTCAGTTAACAAATAATCAACCATCACAACCTCCTTAATTATATTTAGAATAGCGCTTTAATATTATTATAAATATCCGGTTTTGTCAATCGAGTGTATAAAATCTGTGGTATAATATATATGCTTATGGAATTCAATGATATCGAGCTGGATGATTTTCAAAAACAGGCGATTGAATATTTAGAAGAAGGCTCATCTGTAATAGTTTCAGCCCCTACAGGCAGCGGCAAGACACTGATTGCGGAATATATAATAGATAAATGCCTGAGAGAAAAGAAAGGCATTATTTACACAGCCCCGATTAAGGCTCTCAGCAATCAGAAGTTCCGGGACTTCTCAGCAAAATTCCCGAATCAAGTCGGAATAATTACAGGCGACGTAAAAATAAATCCTGCCTCTTCTGTTTTAATAATGACAACGGAGATATTCAGAAATTATCTCCTGCAGGATATCGACAAACTTCGGGATAAAGAATGGATAATATTTGACGAGATTCATTACTTGGATGATGTCGAGCGCGGAACAGTCTGGGAGGAATCAATAATATTTCTGCCCCAGAATATGAAAATGCTCGCGCTTTCTGCAACCCTGCCTAATATTGACCAGTTCATAGCCTGGATTCGAAAAATCCACAATCATCCCATTAAGAAGATAGAAGAACGCACGAGGCCTGTTCCCCTGCATTTTTATTTTCAGGCGGACAACCGCATTTTCCCCAGCCTTAAAGAATTAGAGCAACATGTTTTGAAAAATAAAGAAGAATTTTTTAGAAACAACCGCATAGATAACCTGATAAAATATTTACAAGAAAACAATTTCCTGCCCTGTATTTACTTCTGTTTCTCAAGAGCTAAATGTGAAAGGTTTGCTCAAGAGTTGTTTAAATACAATTTCCTGAATAAAGAAGAGAAAATACGGGTTAGGGAATTTTACAACTGCTATATAAAAAAATTTAAAATCCAGCATCACCATTCTGCCTCTCTCTTACTGCCTCTGCTGGAAAATGGAATCGCTTATCACCATGCAGGGCTGCTCCCGCCCTTAAAAGAAATAGTCGAGAGGCTTTTTACGGAAAAACTGATTAAAGTAATATTTACGACCGAAACATTTGCTCTGGGAATCAATATGCCTTCCCGCACAGTATGTTTTGATGAAATTTCAAAATATTACCGGGGCAGAATAAGGTACCTGCGTATAAGAGACTTTTATCAAATGGCAGGCCGTGCAGGAAGACGCGGCATTGATGAAGAAGGATTTGTTTTTGCACGATTGAAACCTCACAAAGAAGACGGAGAAGCAATAAAAACAATCACCCAGGGCAGTCCCGAGCCGATAAGAAGCCAATTCAATGCCTCTTACGCCACCATATTAAACCTTTATCAGGATATACAAGAAGCTCTTCTTGAAATCTATCCCCGGACATTCAGCTATTTTCAATCCGGGCGAAAGCAGGCAAGAGAAAAGAAAATTCTGGAATCAAAATTAAAGCTATTAAAACAACTGCAGTATATACAAAACAACAAATTGACCCTTAAAGGAATCTTTTCATCCAACATGTTTGGTTACGAACTTATCCTCGGCGAACTCTGGGACAAAGGTTATTTCGAAAATCTATCCTGGATTGAACTGAGTATAACTATATGCGCTATAATCACTGAAAGAAGGACCAGGGAAAGAATACCTAAAATTGATAAAAGCTTAAAAAAAATAAAACGGGGCATAACATCTGTTTCTTACCGAATCCAAAAGGCAGAGAAACGCATGCATGTATTTCCGCAAGTTAAACCCGCTAATTTCCAGCTCGCCAATACAATGCATGCCTGGCTTTTGGGTGAAGATTTCAACCAGATACTCAACCTGACTTCATCAGATGAAGGCGAAATCATAAGGAACTTCCGTATGACACATCAGGTATTACGGGATATGGACCAAAAAATTATTTCTGATTCCCTGCGTTCTAAAATCCGCAAAGCTATCTCCGTCATAAACCGCGGCATTGTTAATGCAGAGTGGCAGTTAAAAATATAATCCATTGCAGATATTGAGAATATTGCCAAGATTGCAAAACGCTGATTCAGCAGGAAGAACGGACAATTAACTGATGGGGAAACTC
>CAZLTA010000120.1:0-5032 GCA_964562345.1 uncultured Planctomycetia bacterium | reverse complement strand
GTGTTTTTACCTATTCCTTTGACTCCAAGCTCAAAGGCTGCAAAACAAAAGTAAAAGTTATCTTCGTCTTTGATAAATGGTCACAAAGCGATGATAAAAATGTGCATATACTCATAACCACTGATATTAATATGTCTGTTGGGTCTGCTATATTGACATATCTCCTGCGCTGGGGTATTGAAGAATCTTTCAGAGAATTGAAAGACACTTTCTGCTTTGATCAGTATCAAGTGCGCCATCAGAAGCAAATTCAAAGACACTGGATTATGTCATTCCTGGCATGGACACTTACTTACTGGATTAAACAGAACGGCTGTCTCTCTAAAATCCTGACTGAAGCACCCCAGACTATCGGTCAATGTAAACAGGCTATTGCTTCTCTCATCATCATTGACTCTGCGTTTCTGCTTTCAAAAAACAAGGATGTAGCTACTTCCTTATACAAAATTAAATCAGAGCGGTTTAAGAAAAAACTGAAAAACTAACAAAGTCCTGTCAAGGGTTTAAAATAAAAAAACATCTATTCCCCTATAATTTTAACCAAAATACGTTTCCGCCTCATACCGTCGAACTCACCGTAAAAAATCTGCTCCCAGGGGCCTAAATCAAGCTCACCATTTGTTACAGCCGCAACAACTTCCCTGCCCATAATCTGGCGCTTAAGATGAGCATCTCCATTATCTTCCATAGTTCTGTTATGTAAATATTGAGAAACCGGTTCTTGCGGTGCTAATTTTTCAAGCCAGTTATCATAATCCTGTATCAAACCGCTCTCATCATCATTTATATACACACTGGCTGTAATATGCATAGCATTTACAAGACAAATTCCATCTTTAACTCCGCTTTTTTTAACCAGTTCTTCTATCTTTTCGGTTATATTGACATATGCCCGGCGGGTTTTGGTATTAAACCACAAATATTCAGTTAAGCATTTCATTCTTCAATCACTCTGCTTTAAGATATGCAATATCATTTTTTGCAGGTATAACTGGGTTAATGTTCAGTTTATTGCGCATTGAGTCTCTTAACGCCTCTAATTGTTCCATTTCTCCGTGAACAAGAAAAACTTTTTTTAACTTCCCCATACAGCCCCGCGCATACTGCAGGAGACCATTTCTGTCTGCATGGGAGCTGAATGCATTAACAACAACAACTTCTGCTTTTAATTCATAGATCCGGCCGAATATCCGCACTGTACTTTTCTTTTCAACAATACGCTTTCCTAAAGTATCCTTAGCCATAAAACCAATAACTATAATAGTATTTTTAGGGTTTTCGATGTTATTCTTCAGATGATGCAGAATCCTTCCGTTTTCACACATTCCGGATGCAGATATTAGTATTACAGGGCCTGTAATACTATTCAACTTCTTAGAGGCAGTTACATCTTTAACATACGTAATATTGTCATATCCTAACGGGTCTTCTTTATCCAAAAATGCCCTTGCAGTTTCCTTATCAAAATATTGTGCATTGTCTCTGAATACTTCTGTTACATTGACAGCCAGCGGGCCGTCAACAAATATGGGAATTTTTTTTATTTTCTTTTTTCTCATCAACTCACTTATGAAAAACACAATGAGCTGCGTTCTTTCAAGCGCAAAAGAAGGGATTATGATTTTTCCCCCGCGCTTTATCGTCCTTGTTATAGTATCGGCAAGCTTGACATCTGCGTCTTTTATGTCATCATGCAGTCTCTTACCATAAGTACTCTCTATTATAAGATAATCGACTCCTTTAGGTATTTCAGGATTTCTCAAAAGCGGCATATCAACTCGTCCTAAATCAACCGCATAAGCTATTCTTAAGGCGGCTCTTTTTGTCTTGATATCGATGACAGATACGGCTGAACCTAATATATGGCCTGCTTCATAAAAAGTAAGTGCTGCATCTTTTGTGAGAGAAAACTCTTTGTGATAATCAACTGTTCTTAAATATTTAAGCGCCCTTCTAGCTTCTTTTTTTGTATAAAGAGGTTCTCTCGCCGGAAGCCCGCGCCTTTTATTTATTTTGTTTACGTATTTAATATCTTCTTCCTGAACATATCCTGAATCCATAAGCATATACTGGCAAAGGTCGCGTGTAGCCGGAGTACAATAAACGGACGACCGGTACCCTTTTTTTATCAGAGTGGGAATATTCCCGCAATGGTCTATGTGGGCATGTGATAAAACACAGGCATCAATATTGTGAGGGTTGAATGAAAAATGAGAGTTTATCTCGTAATATTCATCACGTCTGCCCTGGAATAATCCGCAGTCAAGCAAAACTTTTGATTTGGGAGTTGTTATAAGATGAGTTGAACCTGTAACAGTCCCGGCACCGCCGCAAAATTTAATAGATACCGCCATATTAGACCTCCTGCACTGTTTGGAATTTATTAATCAGTGTTTGTATAGCGTTTTTAATAAGAAGCAGCTTCCGGCTTTTCAGCCACTCTTTCTTAAAAATGCTCCCTCCAAAAGCAACGGCTGAGGCACCGGATGAGAAAAACTCTCCTATATTTTCGGCTGATACGCCGCCGCAGGCAAGAATTTCTATATCTTGAAACGGGCCCTTAAGCTCTTTAATGTATGAGGGGCCTAAGAATTTAGCCGGGAATACTTTTACCATAGCAGCACCTTTATCCCAGGCATTGTATATTTCTTGAGGTGTCAAAGCTCCCGGGAATACCGGAATATTATTTTTCACACAATATTCTACAACCTCAATTACTAATACAGGTGAAACTATAAATGTTGCCCCGGAATCTAATGCCAAATGCAAATCTTCAGGCGTCAATACTGTTCCGGCTCCTATTGTAAGGCGGCTGTCAGAGGTTTTTACCATCCGCTGCAGCAGCTGGGCAGCTCCCGGAGTATTCATGGAAACCTCAATAGTTTTAAGGCATGATGAAATCACGACATCAATAAGCTCATCGATTATATCTAACTCTACCCCTCTTAATATCCCTAAGACAGGAAGTTTTCTGAACTTGTTTATATCCATTTAGTCCAATTCTGCATCTACTAAACCCTCGTAAAACTCGCGGTAATTTTCCCTGTTTTCACTGCTGCGCAATGCCATAGCTGCTCGGGGATGTTCGTTCATCATGCCCGATATAGCATAAGGGATAATGTAGCCCCATTCTATTTTTTCTCTTAAAGGAATAAATTCACTGGATATTAAATCCAAAACCGGACGAATATCAAATTTAGGATTTTTCAAAAACCCGATTAACAATTCTAACGGACAGTTTCCTGCAGCACGCCCTATTCCATAAATTGTCCCGTCAAGATAATTGGCACCGTGGATAATTGCCTCAATCGTATTACCAAAAGCAAGCTGTTGATGATTATGCCCGTGGAAACCGATTTCTTTTGTCTTTATAATATTTTTGAATCGTTTCACCAGCCATTCTGTGGGTTCCTGATATAAAGCCCCGAAGCTGTCTACAATATAAACGACTTTAACACGGCTCTCCTCTTCAATTTGATACAGCGCCTCATCTAATTCAGGACCCTGGTCGCGGGAAATCGCCATAATATTAATCGTTGTCTCATAGCCTTTCCCGTCAAAATCATTTGCCATAGATATCGCCTTATCAATATCTTTGACATAAGAAGCTACTCTTATCATGTCTATTGGGCTTTCGCTGGAAGGTTTTATGTCATCCAGCTCAACACGACCTACATCAACCATAATAGAAATCTTTGTATTAGACTCTATTCCATCAATTATTCTTTTTATAGCATCATCGTCACAGAACTTCCAGTCGCCGAATTCCTGCGGTGAAAATAGCTTTTTGGAATTTCTGTATCCTATCTCCATATAATCAACCCCGGATTCCGAAATAGCTTTATAAACTGCTTTTACAAAACGTTCTTCAAAATGATGGTTATTGATAAGTCCGCCGTCTCGAATGGTACAATCTAATACTTTAATCTGCGGCCTGTACATGTTTTTCTCCTTTTTTAATGCTTTATTCGGAGGATAATTATATCAGATATCAAAATAATTGACTATGAAATTACAAATACAAATCAAACCGGTTTTATTTACTTTGCAAATTTATTATACAGCCAGGCGATAACAACCCCGCCGATACCGGCATCAAAAAAGGCCCAGATACAACCGGCTATACTCCCCGGGAATGTAGCTTTGTAACCGATATAAACAGTTCCCAGTGCCTCAACAAATTTTGCACAGTATCCCGATGTCATTGCCAGTATACCCATCATAAATGCACCTGCAGCCCAGACAATGCCCAGTGCAAGTCCAAAAGCCTTCACATTTAACTTCATATCCGCTGCCTCCTTTTTATATCAACCATTAAATCTCAGCAAGAATGAAACTCCTAAGTTAAAAAGAACTACTCTGGAAAATTAAATTTAATATTCACATCTTTCTTAGATTCTTCTTCAATCTTAAAAAGACCCTTATCAGCCATGTGCAGCATTTGAGCAACAAACATGTCCGGTATCTGATGTATTCTGATATTATAACTGTTGACTGAATCATTATAAAATTCTCTTCTATCAGCAATTTGACTTTCTAAGTAACTGATGCGCTGCTGCAACTGGAGGAAATTCTGGTTTGCTTTTAGATCCGGATAATTTTCTGCTACTGCAAAAAGTGTCTTCAACGCTCTGCCCAGTTCTCCTTCTGCTTTAGACGATACATCAACTGTTTTAGCCTGAATACAGGCAGTTCGAGCTTGTGTAATTTTTTCAAGCGTCTCCCGTTCATATTTCATATAACCTTCACAAACATTGATTAATTTTGGTATTTCATCGTGACGCTGCTTTAATAATACATCAATATTCGCCCAAGCTTTATTAATGTTACGGGACAATCTTACAAGACCATTATAGATGGAAACGAAATAGATAATGACACCTACAACCAGAAATAAAAGCGCACCTATAAAAATAACTGCTCCCATCATACACCTCCTTTCATTTAAAATTTAATTCTAAAAGCTTACCTATAAATGCCCAAACAGCAATCAAAGCTAAAATTGCTCCGCCAAAAATGCCCAGCAAAGTTT
>CAZLTA010000119.1:0-5044 GCA_964562345.1 uncultured Planctomycetia bacterium | reverse complement strand
TATTTAACTTGGCAGGCTGTTTGATAATCCTGGTTTTGATAAAACAGCCTCTGGATGCTATTTTTGACTATATCGGGTTTTACAAGAATGTTCATCTTAAAAATCCGGCCGCATGGACAAAAAGGAAATTACGCTGGTATCTTTTAATACATCTGCCGAATGAGTTAATAACATCCGCCGTTGTCCTCAGCTATATATTCCTGCTTTTTAACCACCGGGCATCGTGGCTTTTTTTAATTGCTCTTTCAGGATATTTGTTTAAAAAAATCATCCAGGACCCGATTTATGTCCTGCACAGCTATTGTCTAAATTTTATCTGCGGCAGGGAAGAAATTAAACCCGCAAACGAAACTCCCTCTAACATCTTCCCCAATGCCATTTATATGCCCCACCTCGGATATTCCGAATCAGAGATTGAACAGGCGCTTTCTACATTATGCCTCTCTTACTTAAACAACAAAGAAGAAAACACGGCGTTAATATATCACTCCGATAACAAAAAACCTGAATTTATACTTGAAGCCCTTAAAAAATCCAGGGCCCTGGCCAGAAACCTTAATATTGAAAACTTTATATTCCTGCAAAGAAATACCTCGTCTTCTGAAAAGAACTTCTTAGGTAAACCCGGAGCCTATCTTGCAGATTATCAGCTTTTGTATACCGGGATAACTCATCCAATGATATATACAGAAAAAGAGTGGGATGCCAGAATTCAGTTTAAATGCCGGCTTGACTCCAACAGCAAAATAGTTTCAGAAAAACCCCATCTGCCCTTTTTGCTGCCGGATAAAATAGAAAACGGCTTCACATATTTTCTCTATTACCCGCACCCCAAACCCGGTTTCTATCTTAAAGAACGCCTGAAACTGCAGGCATCAAAAGGTAAAATTTATTCTGCTGACGTAGAAAGCAAAATATACCTGATTTCAAAAATAAACCCCCAAATCAAATTTTCTCTTTATTTAGGCGGGATTTATTCTTCCAGCGGCAGCCTCCTCATGCGCCCGGAAGAATGGATAATGCAGGCAAACGGCATGATAACACAAAAAAGGGACTGCCCCGAAATCCCTGCGCACCCTTACCAGCTCTTTGTTCAAAAAACTGTCTATTTAGACGGAGTGAAGTATTTCGTAGACGAAAATTTGAATATACGCGATAAGGAGCTCGATATTTTCATTAAACGCAATGATTTCTCTGTAGAGCGCTATTATCAGCTCTACCAGCTCCGGGGTGATTTTCTCTACCTTAAAGAAGATAATTTTAACCCTTTGCACGATAAGCTAATCGGCCAGGATTTCAGAAGAGATCCTTTAGAACCGATGCATAAAATCCCAGAGGAGGCAATGCGCAGTATAGAAAAAGACCATGATTTTAACTGCTTTGAAAAAACTGAGCTGCGGGAAACAGGGATGTGGGACCCGAAAAGAAGCTTTCAAAATTTCAAATTCGGCTGGGAAAAAGAATTCTTAATTAAAGACGCTCTTATTAAAAACAGAGAGCTTTTAAAAGGGGGGTATTATTTAATAGATAAAGAACTGGCTTCTCTTGACATATTCTTTTCCACCCAAAGGGAAATTAAAATAACGGCTGAGGGAAATAACAGTTATGGTTTAGAAGAGGGTGTAAAAGTTCCTCTTTTAACTTTAAACGGCATTCCAATCGAAAATACTGCCGGCAAAATTCTGGTTAAAGCTCCCTTTATAGGATTCCTTAAAATATCTGATGCCGGTTTTATAGCCAACGCAAAAGACGGTTTTCTGTATGAATCCGGCATGCTTTACTTCTGTGAAAAAGACAACGTTTATCCTGTTTCTAAAGACGTCCTGAAACTAAAAAAACATCTTCTCTATACCGACCCGGCAAGTAAGAACCTGATTAAAAAGACCCTCATTGCAAGCCCTGCAAGCTATGAATTAAAGGGGCCCTCCATCATTCTAAAGAAACTCCTTACGCCAAAATATTCCTTTGCCTGTATTGAAAACGGGATGTTTAAAATTAAAAGCCCTATTAGCAATAAAATTATAAGTTCAGGAGACTCTACGATAGATGAATACGGTATCTGGGGTAATGAAAAAGAAGCAATTATCCCGCAGTCAGAAAATTTAAAGTTTCACTCCCATTACATTTTTGAAGAAGAAGTTATTGCAAAATCCGGAGAATATACCATCGAAGGAGGCTCTGCAAAAGTAAACGGACAAGAATTCCCTCTGGGTATCAATCTTTACCAGGACAATGCTCTCTTAACACATAACAACCAGGCTGTAAAAGCAGGCATGTCTTTTATGATTATCAACCAGGTTGATTCCGACGGTGAATTTTTAAAAGGAGCTTTGTCTGAAACAAATTCTATATTGACAGAACAGCTCTTTTTAAATGAATTTGAATACGGTATGGTCCAGCCGGAAATTTCTTTTGCCAATTCAGCAGATTCTTTATTTGCCCGGCTGCTTTCCTGGGCGCATGAAGAATTCAAGTTTTCAGAACGCGCATTTTTCAATGCCTATAAAGAAGGCAATTCCTACGGCAAAGTGTCCAAAGCTCTTCCTTTATATATAGGGAATATTCTGTTTAAGGAATCCATACCTGCAATTGCCAGAACACACGACCACTGGGAGGCGATGCATTTAAGAACCCTGTTTGAGTTCTCCGGAAAACGGAAAACCGCCCGGCTTGTAGAAAACGTGCCTTCCAATTTCTACAGCTTCCTGAAAAGAAAACAGGGCTGGCTAAGCGGCGACTTGCTGCTTCTGGAGCTGGAATCAAAAACAGGCACTGTTATAAACTTCTTACGCAGCATACTGTCTTTTTCTCTGGGCAGAACAAAAGTTGCAGGATACTGGCTCCAATACGCCCGGGCTCATATAAAAACCTTGCGGCAATCCAGAAAATTCTACACCGCATTGGGCTTACAAAGAATTTCAACGCTTAAAAGGACAACTCTTTCTACAACATCTCTCCTGCTCTGGCTTATACTCTGCGGCTGGCTGTCATTGATAATACCGGGAAGTTTAAGCATTCAAAGCAGCTTACTCGGCTGGCTCCTCTTTTTAATATCGATGCTCCTCATTATTGTGCTGCCAAAGTTTTTTATTCCCTTAATAACCCTCATTCTAAAAGAAATAAAAACCCCCAGCGGATTCTGCTTCGTAACGCTTGCCATATGCTCAACCATTGCTGCTAAAAATCTTATTCTAAAATATCCTCAGATTACGGCGTACTCTGCAGTTATCGGTTACGGCTATATTTTACTGCGAAGCTTGTTTTTACCATTATCCTTCATTATCTCAGGCAGCAGAAGGCGGCTCAGAGTAAGATTAGCAACATTTATACTGTTTCTTCTTTGCCTGTTATTGCTTTTAAATTGGTACGACATATTATTTCACCTTTCTGCAAGCAGAAAATTTTACTGGATTCCTCTGCTCTTTTTACACCAGCTGCTTTATATTTTAACTTATCTTATCCCGATTTATGCTTTTTCCAGGTTCTCTCGTTTGGGAAGAAAACTGTTTTTTAACCTTAAAGAAGGCATAAAGGAACTTGCGGCAACTACATCAACGCTTTTAATGCACCTGGTGTATGAGCCTATTCATATCTTTAAAGTATTTTTGATATTTATTAGAAAACCTTTTGTGAAAATCTCGTGGCTGCCTCAAAGCTATTTTGATAAAATAGCCGCTAAAATTAACTCTTTATTTAAAGCTTATTATTATTTTTATCTGCCGCCGTTATTCTGCTTGATTTTTATTATTATTCCTTTGAAGCTGCACATTTTACCCCCCCAGGTGCTTTCTCTCGGCTGGCCGATATTTATCTGGTCCTGGCTCCTGGGGCCGTTCTGGGCATACTGGACATGCAGGCACAGAAAAAATTTACATAGAATCACACCTGCCACATTAATTATACGCCGGGTTCTTAACAAACTGCTTTCTTTCACCGGCACAGATATTACAAAACTCGATGCAGTATTAAAAGAACTGCCCTACAAAATAGATGAGGAAGAGAAAATTAAAATCTATCTTTATTTCCTTACTGAAAAAACATATTTATTGTTTACTAAAGATAACCAAGGCAGATTAAACCGGCTTGTTGATAAAACCGTCCGAGCATCTTCTGACCTCAGGGTATGCGGCTGGGAAACATTATCTGAATTTTCCCGTGTAACAATAATTAAGCACTTCCAGAAATATCTGGATAAAGACCTGCTTCGACAAATCGATTTTTACAGTGAACTCCTCTTTAATATGCTTAAAAAAGGCTGGGCAGAGGTCGAATGGCAAAACCTATCTAAGAAAGAACAGTCCCGTATTATCCATTCTCTGGGGAGGAAATATTCTTTCAATCCGGTATTCTGATTATTTTATCTGTGCAGCAATCTGTTTATAATAAGAAATACAGGCAGAAGTAGAATTCCGACTACAAATCCGCCGATATGCGCAAACCATGCAACACCTGCAACAGTTGATTCAGCCGATAAAGAAGATATTCCGTAGAAAAACTGGAAGATGAACCATAAACCGATAAATAAATAGGCGGGTATTTTGACAACCTGCCAGAAAATAAACAATGGAATTAACGTAACTATGCGGGAACTGGGATAAAGCACCATATAAGCCGCCAGAATTCCTGAAATAGCACCTGAGGCTCCGATTGTCGAAATGCTGGATGCGGGATTTATAACTGTGTGGATAAGCCCAGCACCGATACCGCAAAGCAGATAAAAATAAATAAACCCCAGATGCCCCGTAACATCTTCGACTTTTTTCCCGAAAACCCAGAGAAAAAGCATGTTGGATAAAAAGTGCAGCCAGCCGGCATGTAAAAACATATACGTGATGAGCGTAAAATAGAACCTCTTGTCATGCATAAATATGATCTTAACCGGTATCAGAGCCAGATTATCTCTTAAAAACGCATAATTAAAATGCAGCTGTTGATAGAAAAAAACAACAGCATTTAAAGTAATGATAAAGATTACGCTGGCGGGGAAAGTCCTGCTCTTAAGTTCATCTCTTAGCGGTATCATTTCATACAGTATAACATTTAA
>CAZLTA010000118.1:0-5058 GCA_964562345.1 uncultured Planctomycetia bacterium | reverse complement strand
AATACCTGCCTCATCCAGAGCTGAGAGCAAAAACTGTCCGGTCCGGCCTTCCCCGATAATTCCAACCAGAGCAACATTTGCACCTAAAGCAGTAATGTTATGCGCAACATTACAGGCCCCTCCCGGCATATATGATTCTCTTTTAACCCAGACAACAGGAACAGGTGCCTCCGGTGAAATGCGCGACACATCTCCCCAGATAAACTGGTCCAGAATCAAATCCCCGACGACAAGAATTCTTTTCCTGCCAAATCGGGATAAAATCTTTTTAATCCCTTCCTTGTTTTTAACCATCCAATCCGGAATAATAGGGCTTTTCATATTCGCCTATAATAACATTAACCTTTATATAATGTAAATTATTTTCCCTCTTTATTGCAAAGCTGCGATAACTGTGCCTACAACCGGGATATCTACGTTGAACTGCCCCAGAAGAAGGGGTTTTTTCTTATCCGCACCGAACCAGAGCCAGGCCTGCCCTTTTGCCTTCTCCTTCCCGCTTTGAGCACTCACCTCAACCAAAAAGGCATTTAAAACACCGTGCTTTCTTATTTCCAAAACACCTTTTTTAACAATTTTTATACTCAGCAGCCATTTTTTTGTCCTTTGCATTACTGTAAAATCGTAATTCTTTGCAGTTAAATCCAATGTCCTGAATTTATAAAACCAGCTCACTGTACCATAGGCATCAGGAGGTAAATCCGTTTCTTTTTTCTCTCCCGTTAGCAAGGCTATATGAACAATCTTTTTATTCTCGTAATCAAAATATGTTTCATAATCTGCCCGATATTTCCCTTCTTTCCTTTTGACTTTTAACAAAACCGGCTTCAATGTTTCAGAATCCATATAGGAATTAATTTCATCTTCGACTCTAAATAAATATTTTAGCAGTTTATTCGTCTTCGCTCTTACCACTATATGACATACTTCCCTTCCTTTATATTTTTCAAGGCCCAGGTTATGAAATTCAATTTCCCCTACAGTAAAACCAAGCCATTTGACCGCATAAGTATATTCCTCCCCGCTGAAATTTTTTAAACTGCTTTCGGGAATTTTAATTTCTTTTTCCTGCCACTCTTCCTGATATAAAGCGGGGCCTTTAACTGAGACTCTGGGAGCGCAGGAAAGACTCAGGAAAACTAAAACTAATCCTATCCTTTTCATTTTAAAATCTTCTCGAATTCTTTATATACATCATCTACAGTAACTTCTTTAAGACACAAAAAGTCTTTCTTACAGTTATGAGCTAAACATTCCCTGCAGCCTACATCTTTATGAACAATAATTGCATTTTTATTCAATGGCCCCCACCTTTTGAAAGACAGCCCCGGCTGAATCCGTCCGAATATCGCAATTAAAGGCTTGTTGAATGCATCTGCTATATGCATAGGCCCGGAATCATTTGAAATTAAAGCGCTTGTTTTAAAAATCAACGCTATTAAATCCTCTAGTCTTAAATTTTGATATATTTCAATATCAGAACCTAATTCGTTTTCTATACCCTCCCTCATAGAACTTTCATAAGGACCAAGAATAAAAATTACTTTTAAATGTTTCTCCTTTATTATTTTCTTCGCCAGAGCGATAAAATTTTCCAGCAGCCAGAGCTTCGATTTGCAGGATGCCCCGGGATGGATTATTATAAAATCTTCTATATTTTTATTTTTTAAATCTTCATTTATTCTGTTTAAAGCAGATTGGCCAACAATTATAGTTTGGTTATGTGAAACTTTATTCATCCCAATTTCGGCTAAAAGGTCAAAATTATAATCCGCTTCTGATTTCTCTCCCAACTGCTTAATATGTTTGACCTTGCAATTGTTAAGCCACCCCAGCTTCCGGTCATACCCGGCTCTATTAGGAATACCCGCTAAGAAGCACATCAAATGCACTCTATTTGCGGGATGGAAATTAATGGCTAAATCGAATTTCCTCTTCCTTGTCTGGTTCAGGATTTTTAGAAATCCCAGAATACCCTTGTGCTTTCCTCTTTTATCCAGAGTTATTACTTCATCCAGATAAGGATTGTTTTTTATTAAAGCTTCTGTTTTAACATCAGACAAAAAAGAGATAAAAGCACTGGGAAAATTATTTCTGATAACCTCAATCACAGGAGTGGTTAAAATAATATCCCCGATTTTATCAACCCGGCTGAGTAATATTCTTTTATAATCCGATTTTATGTTTACAGGCTCTCCTTTTAAGAAACGCGCCGCAGAATTAAATACTTCCTCAGGCTTTATGCTTAACAGACACCTTTTATCGCCGAACATACACTGTGATTTTTCGCAAGGGGAATAGGGATAATGCCTTCTCAAAACCAAAGAACCTGCCGATAGCGGACCGTATTTTGTTTCTGATGTAGGCCCAAAAACTGCAATCGCAGGGGTATTGACACTGGATGCAGCATGAAGCGCCGCGCTATCATTGGTAATCACAAGGCATGCCTTAGAAATAAGAACACTAAGTTCTCTTATATTCGTCTGCCCAGCTAAGTTTTTCACTTTTGAATCAATGACAAATTGCCGGCAAAATTCTTTGTCTTCGCCCTGGGCTGTAAGTACAATTTCAATTTCAGGGAAATGATTTCTTAAAAGAGCAATTAACTCTTTAAAATAACCACCGGGCCAGGATTTTGTATCACTGCGTGCCGCAGGAGATATAACTATATATTTCTGTAATTTCAAGGAACCGATGTATTCCTCATCAGCATGAGACCAGATAATGCGGGGTTTAAACTGCCGCAATTCTTCTTTGGTAAAAAACGCTCTTAAGGAAGTATTGTGTTTTATATACCTATGCCCTTTAATATTCTTGGTTTTATAAACATGCCTGGAAATAAGGTAAGCGCCCAGCGTATTGCGCAAGTCTACGACAAAATCATATCGCCGGGCTTTAAGCTGTTTGAACAACGCCGCCTTTTTTAGAAAAGGGGCCTTCTTATCATAAATTATCACTTCATTGACGCGGTTATCCGATGAAAAAACATCTCCCGCCATAACTCCTGTAACAACATCAATATCTGAATCCGGAAATTTTTTCTTTAAGCCGTCCAAGACACCTGTTGTCAGTATGGCATCGCCGATGTTGCTTAATGTGATGAGAAGAATTTTCATTGAATCACATGAATCTTGATAAAATTGGTCTCGCTGGATTTTCGCAGAGGAAGGCCGGCAATAAAAACTATCCGCTCTCCTTTTTTGAATAAGTACTTTTTTTTGAGAACCTCAGATGTATCAAAAATAAGCTTGTCCACGGAATCAGTGTAGTTTATGATGCCCGGATAGACACCCCATAATAAATTCATCTTGTTTCTTATAAAATCACTTATTGTAAAAGCATAGATTCCAACACGGGGCCTGTATTTGGAAAGCATCTGGGCAGTGAATCCGGTAAAAGTACAGCAGACTATTGCCTTAGCCCCTAAATCAGACGCCAGATTGGATGCCGCATGGCCTATAGCATCATATTCTTCCAGAGGAACCTGCTGAGCAGGACGGTTTGAATTACCAAAATCTATGGCTGCTTCAGTTTTTGATATTACTTCTAACATAACCTTTACTGCTTCCAGAGGGTATTTCCCGGCTGCGGTTTCTTCAGAAAGCATAACACAATCTGTCCCGTCATAAATTGCATTGGCAATATCTGAAACTTCAGCCCGGGTTGGATAGGGATTTTCAAGCATTGATTCCAGCATCTGCGTTGCAGTTATAGACGGCTTCCCTCTTGAGCTGCAAATCGAAATTATCTTCTTCTGCAATATAGGAACTTCCTCTACGCCCATCTCAACACCTAAATCACCCCGGGCAACCATTACCGCATCTGCAGCGTCAATAATTTTATCTATATTTCTTACCGCCTCAGGCCGTTCTACTTTTGCTATCACCCCCATATGTTCACCGCGCGTGGCAACAATATCCTTAAGCTCTATCAAATCCGTTTCCAGCCTTACAAATGATAATGCCAGCCAATCCACATCCTCTTTGAAAGCCATCTCAATACCTTCTTTATCCCGCTCTGTAAGAGACGGGAACGGCAGTATGGAATCCGGTAAATTTATCCCTTGATGGCTGTGCAAAATACCGCCTCTTATTACTTCTGCGCTGATTTCTTTATTCGAAACATTCTTTGCTCTCAGTTCGATTTTACCGTCAACAAGCAATATCCTTATCTGGGGTTTTAAAATATTAGCAAGATTTTTTATATTCACAGGTATTACCCCGCCTGATGCAGTTTCAGCTTCCTGAAGATATACGGTATCGCCTGTTTTTAACTCCAGAAATCCGGAAAGAATTTTGCCGACTCTTATTTTCGGGCCCGGCAAGTCCAGCAGAATCGCGGGTTCAAAACCAACTTCCTTACTCAACCTTCTTATTGCCGCTATCTGGGACAGATGCTCTGAAATTGTGCCGTGGGAAAAATTTATTCTAAAAACATCTACTCTAAGTTCAAGAAATTCTTTAATTACCTTCTCATTGCTGGAAGCCGGGCCGATAGTAACGATGATTTTTGTGCGCCTCATTATATTTTTACTCATTCAACCCTCCAACTTTTTTGCAGTCTTCCAGATAAAATAAGGGCCCAGAAGAAATGAAGTATAATACGGCAGGAGTATAAACGCTGTTAAATTCGAAATGGTTCCGTTTAAAATAAGCCCCGTAATAATAATGCCCGCAAAAGGCGCCTGCC
The DNA here is from genome assembly GCA_964562345.1 of uncultured Planctomycetia bacterium. GTDB lineage: Bacteria > Omnitrophota > Gorgyraeia > Kaelpiales > Kaelpiaceae > Saelkia. The sequence continues at coordinate 369 of CAZLTA010000118.1, read as the reverse complement.
ATAAAGTTTTATAAACCTGCATGACTGTCATATTCTGAGTTTCCAGTTCACCTGAAGCAGATGTTTTCCAGATGAAAGGCTTATTCTTAAATTGCCTGATTAAATTCTGGATGAATGCCCAGGGCTTATAAATCAAATCCAGTTTATGGATAAAATTCGATATTACAACTTCATAGCATCCTTCGGTTATCAGCCCGGAACCGGATCCTTCAGATTCCTGAAGGTCATGCGTAAAAAGCTTCTTCTTTTTTCTCTCAACTAACGGAGCCAAAAATTTGGGTACAATTATGCTTAATGCCACAATAGTGGCTAAAGTAACCGTCAATAAAACAGGGCGCTTTACTTTTACTGCCCCTGTTTCCAGAAGCA
>CAZLTA010000117.1:0-5067 GCA_964562345.1 uncultured Planctomycetia bacterium | reverse complement strand
TTGAAAATATCGAGTTCCTTATTGATAGCGTCAACTATTAACTTTTTTAACTCTGTCAATCCATTCTTATGCTCCTGGCAATAATTAATTCTTGTAATTACATCTGCACCATATGTTTTCTGGGGATTCAGAAAAGATGATATTTTTTCAATCTGACCCGTGAGCAGGTTTAAAAAATATAATACCACGGTGGTAGTCCCGATATCTATTGCAACGCCATAAGAGTTTTGACTGATATAATCAGCGCCTTTTTTATAGGGGATATCTTCAAGATATTCTGTCTGATGAACAAGTATATTTGCCTCATCTTCCCCCGGCAGAATCACTTCAATATTTTTATCGGGATAATATTGACAGGAGATTATTTCTCCTTCACCTTTTACTGTTACCAGGCATTTCCCGCATGTTCCTTTACCTCCGCAGGGGGCATAGATTTCATACCCGTTTTTTCTTAAAATATCCAGTAATGCATGCCCGGCGTCTGATTCTATTATTTCGATATTCCCAGAAGTAATTATTTTAATTTTAATCATCAATATCCATTTTTATGGCATGCTGTTAAATATTTTTAAATACTCTTGCCAAAGAAAACCCGGGAGCATCAACCTGTAAATCAAGAAAATATCCAAAAGGCGTCTGACTTACTGTATAGCCGGCATTTATCAACCGATCTTCTGCCCTGCATAATAATGACTTTGTGAACTCAGGTTCAGCCTTGCTTTCCGACAGATGTGCAAATGAATGAAGAATAATTTTATTAACCTGGTTTTTCCCGCACACCCATTTAAGGTTTTTTACCAGTTTCTTTTCAACATCGCTTCCCCTTTCTTCATCTTCCTTCTCTACCTGGATAAATGCAACCTCAACATTTTCGTACTGAGCAGGGGAAATATTTTCCGGAGCAGTTTCAAGAGTTTTAATAGTTGGAGTGTATCCGAAATTTTTACAATAGACTAATAATAGTTTCATAATTTCCGGGCTTTATTTTTTGCAGTCAATTTTTCGGATAAAATAGACTGACATTAATACCATAATCATAAATAGTAAAAAGAAAGGACGAAAACCTAACCAGTTAATAATCAATCCACCTGTAAGAGGAAAGATAGCGGGCAGGATATTTCCTGCTCCGGCAAATCCTGTATAAAGAGCCCTATTCTCTTTGTCTGACACTTCAAGTAATAATCCGTTCATAGTGATTGAATATAATGAATAAATTATACCTCCCAGAATAAAAATATACCTGAGTGTATGCTCATCACCAACGAATAATGTGATAGTTATAACCACTACCGATAAAATCACATTTACATAAAGAAGAGGGTTATACTTAATTTTTTTTGAAGCAAAAAATACCATTACGCTTATGATAACTATCCCGAAAACTTTATAAAGTAAAAAGTTCCCGGTATCCTGACTTTGTGTATTCAATGTTTCTTTAGCATATAGCATAACAAATGGCAGGAATGAGATAATAATACCCTGGGTATTTATGAAACCGAGAAAATAAACCAGTTTTTTATTCCGGATTAATTCTGACCGAAGTGTCTGAATAAAATCTCTGAAACCATTAATTTTCAATTTAGAAGGTACATCCTCCTTTATTTTCCAAAATCCTCCTGATGCAATCAGTAATAATGCAGCCCCTGTAAAAAACATAAAGGCATAGTTTATGGGATATTCTGTAGAAGTTAATAGTTTTTTTGCCATGAAAGCCGAGATTAAAACAACAATACCTGCTATGATTTGTTTTGTGGAAAAAAACAGTTTCCTTTTATTTTCATTGACACTTTTACCTAATATGTCGGTATAACTGATATTCGAAAAAGCGCCGCCCAACGCAAAGAAGGTAATAAATAAAAATATAAGCCATAGAACCCATTTCGTTTGAGGCCCCTGGAGAAAAAACAAAATAAAACCCAATGCAAAAAGTGAAAATACCCTTAAATTTATGCCCATGAGCAAAAAACTCTTTTTAAAGATCTTATTGCTGATATAAGGAGCAAAAAACAACTGCGTAAAACTCGAACCTCCCATCATTATGGCAGTCATTATGCCTATATGTACAGCCTTCCCTCCCGATTCGATAAGCATGGCAGGAATGACAGTATCGACATCCATAAAATTTTGTGCCAGAGCCAAAAAGCCTGCATGCCACAAAAAGGCGTAAAAATTATGGTTCGATATTTCACGTGACAGAATCATTTACAAAAAAAATATTAATAACTCTTTCAGGCAATGCATCATAAAACAAAACCACGATAGTCGGTTTTTATATTCAGCCTTTCCATGCCTCGGCTTCCAATTGTAAAAACCTGTTTTTTTCTTCCTGAGTCATTACTCTGATGGTGTATTCAAATTCTAATCCCAGGGATTGAACCGGTTGTGAAATTGAATTAATAAGCAGATCAGCAACAGGAATATTAGGAAAGGGGAAAACAAAAACTACGCTAACTTTGTTCCCTGCTAATTTAACATCGGTTACAATTCCAAGTTTAATCAATGAATAGCTGATAGCAGGATGCTCTACCTGTGAGAGAACATTTAATACATATTCCTGTGTCATAACAATAAGTGTTTTTGGTTTTATATAAAACTACTGTTCAATTACTATTATCTCCGAAGTCAGTTCTATTACTTTTTTATAAACAGCGCTCACTCCGCAATATCTTTCTTCTGAAAGACTGATAGCTTTTTGCAACTTGTCAATGGGCAGGTTTTTACCTGTGAATTCATAGGTAACATGCATTTTATAAAAGTATTTCGGATGTTCATCTGTCAGTTTGCCTTCCACTATCACATTGAATTCCTTAACATCAACTCTCATCTTTTTAAGGATCGAGATGACATCCATCCCGGTGCAACATCCAAGAGAGAGAAGCATAAAAGGCTTTGGCCTTGGTCCACGGTCTTCTCCACCTACCTCTGATTCGGCATCAAGTATTATTTTATGCCCATTAACATCTGCTTCAAAAGCCATGTTACTAAGCCATTTTGCCGTTACAATTTCTTTCCCCATTTTTCAGATTTATTAGAACAATGTAAATTTAAGGTTAAAAACCTGAAAGCCCCATTACAACCGAAATGATGTGATGAGAAAATATTTAAGTTTTCCTTTCATTTTATATGACCAGATAATTAAATCTTATCGGTCTCAACAATTTTTGCCAGGATCTCTGCATACGGAATAAACAGATATTTTTTGCCTTCAAATTCAGTTTCGGTGCCAACGTGTTCTTTATAGAGCACTCTGTCGCCAACAGCAATTTCGGCATTCTCAACTGTACTTATGGCAACTACTTTGCCAATTGCCTGCTTTTCTATGGCTGAATCGGGAATTATTATACCCGAAGTTGTTTTTTGTTCTTTTTTATCATCAGCTATTTCCAATAGCACATTCTGATTTACGGGTTGTAATTCGTTCATTTTAATTAAGTTTTATTATTAGACAATTTATTTAATTTTATTAATGTACTTCAAGCTATCCATTTATGCCCAACAACCGGTTTATGCGGGCTTTGTTAAAGCCTACTATAATTTCACCGTTAATATCGGTCTGTGGAACACCCATCTGCCCGCTTCGTTTAACCAATGCATCAGCAGCCTTTTGATCGCGCGAAACATCAACATCGGTGTATAAAACATTATGTAATTTGAGATAAGTTTTTAGTGTGTTGCACCACGAACAGGTTGGTGTCGAATAAACAGTTACACGTTTTGCCGGTTTCTCTCCATTTTTTCTTTCAGCACGAAAAACAGTATCGTCAAACAAGGCTTTATACTGACTTGCATCATTACACCCTTTTATGGTATTGATAAATTCTCTGTTTCTGAATTCAAGCAGGGCAGGAACTGTTGTAATATTGAATCTTTCATGGATATCCCGTACATATGTTACATCAGCATGGAATATATGTATATGTTTAACTTTTTCACTTCCAGCCTGAACGTTGGAAAAGGCACAGTCACTCTTTTCATTGCCTTTTTTATACAGTAACAAAAAGGCTTTGTCCTTTCCCGGTAACCTGGAAATAAAATCTGTATAAGAAATTACTTTGATCATTTTTATAACACATTTAATCAGCACTTTTCAGATATTCCATTGCACTTAAAGCGGCAATGGTTCCATCAGCCACTGCTGTTGTTACCTGACGGTATTTTTTGACTATGCAGTCACCGGCAGCAAAAACACCGGGAATATTGGTTTTCATATCAGCATCCACAATAATCTCGTTAAGTTCGTTTGTTTTTACAATATTTTTTAAAGCATCGGTATTCGGCAGGTAACCTATGAAAATAAAGACCCCGTCAGTTTTTATTTCTGATAATTCCCCGGTTGCGACGTTTTGAATAACCACGCTTTCCAAAATCTCATTGCCTTTAAACTCTCTCGGCTCCGATTCCATTATGAAGCTTATTTTCGGGTTTTTTTCAGCTTCCTGTACAGCATGTTCATAAGCCTGAAAATGATTAAACTGATGTACAATTGTGACCTTTAAGGCATATTTTGTAAGAGTAACCGCCTCTTCAAGAGCAGAATTTCCACCCCCTATTACAATCACATCCTTATCAGTAAAAAAATCACCATCGCAGGTAGCACAATAAGAAACACCAGTTCCTTTATACTGTTCCTCTCCGGGAATGTTCAACTGGCGGGGTTTGCCCCCGGGTGCAAGTATAACTGATTTGGCCTGAAAGCTGAGACCATCTTCAAGTTCAATGGTTTTTATATTGCCCTTCAGTTTATATTGTGCTATTTTGATATTCGACTTTATTTTACAACCAAATCCTTTAGCCTGCTTTTTCATGATGTTGGCCACCATATAGCCTTTGGTCGTTTCAACCCCGGGATAGTTGGCAATTTCGTCGGTTAAAACCATTTGTCCGCCTATTGCGCCTTCATTCAGGATGAGTGTGTTTAGCTTAGCTCTCGATGAGTAGATGCCTGCAGCTAAACCAGCCGCTCCGGCACCTAAAATCATCACATCAAATATTTCGTCCATATTATTAATAATCTACATTGTAAATCCGAGCCTAATAGTCTATATATAATATAAAATACTATGCAAA
>CAZLTA010000116.1:0-5068 GCA_964562345.1 uncultured Planctomycetia bacterium | reverse complement strand
GTACAAATTACTTCCTGTTCTTTAAACGGCACTGTCTTCCTGCTAAAACATTCAGGGCACCTGAAGAGATTCTTTCTGCCTGAAAGCTTTCCTCTTTTGGCAATGGGAACTTTATCTATTTCCACAATATCCATTGCAAAGTCCAAAACAGGAGCATTGCTTATTGCTGTTCCCACACCAAAAGCATCTGCATACTGGTTGAGCTCTGTAATTTTATATTCATCCAGCCCGCCGCTGACTACAATTTTTACATTCTCAAACCCCCGCAAATTAAGCTCCCACCTGACTTCCTCTAAAATTTTTTTAAAATCCCCGCGCCTGGAATAAGGGGTATCCAGCCTGACAGCAAAAAGATTACCTCCTAAAGCCCGGGCGGCATTGACAGCTTCGAATTTTTCATCCTGGAAAGTATCAATAAGCACAATCCTGTTAACTTTTTTATCGATTACTTCATTAAACGCCTCAGCTGCTTTAACAGTATCGCCCATTATAAGAACTAAAGCATGCGGGATTGTGCCTACAGCTTCTATGTTCAAAATTTCAGCGCCCTTAACACAGGCAACACCATCGCATCCTCCAAGATAGGCATTCCTTTCCACCATAGGAGCGATTGCAGGATGAACACGCCTGGCGCCAAAACTGAAAACAGATTTACCGCAGCTTGCAATTTTACACCGGGCGGATTTTGTAGCTATACCTGATGCCTGGCAGCATAAACCTAAAAGAGCTGTTTCAAAAATACCAAAATCTTCATAGTTCCCTTCCATGACTAAAACCGGCTCCCCGATTCCAAAGAAACTGCCTTCCGGAACAGCCCAGACATTGACGTTAATACCTCTCAAAATCTCCATCATCTCTTCCAGGCCGCTGAAAACTCCCCAGCCCCAGCCCTCGGGGAAAGATTTAACCATAAACTCAACAACTACTTTTTTACTTATCTTTTTGGTTTTTAATATTTCCCGGGTGCGCAAAAAATATACATCCGTAACTTTACCCTGTTTAATCTCATTTTCATCTGCAATATGAAACATTCCCGCCCCTCTAATGATAAAAACCTGTTTTTCTGTAAACGCGCAGTCTAATGTGTTCTGTTAGAGACTCTATATTTTTCAGCCTGACATCTATTAACTGCTGGTTCTGAAACGCTTTCTGAAGCTTTGCTAAAAAAACAGCCGGATTACTCATGGAAGCAGATACTGTCTTAAAATAACCGGCTGCAGCAATCAATAGAAAAGAATAGAATACTACTTTACTTAACCTCATTAATTTAAGCTTCGCGACAATCTCATCTTTATTTTGAGAAGCTCATCATAAACCTTATCAAGCTTCGTGAGAACTTCATCCTGTTTTAAAAGCAGACCGTCCAGTTTTTCTTCCAGCGTAAGTTTACCCGCTGTCGCTGCAGTACCGATTAAATTATAAAAAATCCCGATTAAAAATATAACCGCCAGTATTACTAATACAGTTCTTAATTTCATATCTTAACAGCCTCCTTTTTTTCGGAGTATATTCTAAAATCTATATTCTGAAAAACATTATCTTTTTGTTCCAAAGACTCCAGATACACTTTATCTATCTGTCCCCGGATTAACTGCTGGTAAAGCTGTGTAAACCTGGAGATATGTTCCGTTATTCTCCCTCTGGCGTATTCAACATGTGTTCCGGTTTTCATAATAAACGCCCAGTCACTGGATTGAGCAAGTAAAAGTTCTCTTGCCATTTGATTAAGGGTTCTTTCCTTCAACCCATTTGCATCCTGATTATGAGTAGCTGCAGTTGTCATTCTTTCAGCTGCTTTATGCAGATGCCTGTAAATCCAGTCGTTTGCCCCGTTAAGCCAAAATTCACTGTAGCCTTTCCAGCCCCAGCTGGAGAATGACGGCATTATAACCTGGTTTCTGGGATAACTCTTCAGATAATCCCCCGGGGTTATAAGTGCAATAGTCTTCTGGTCAAAATGTATTTTTTTAATCAAAAATTCCAGAAACTGCGGCCCTTCAAACCACCAGTGCCCGAATAATTCCGCATCATAAGGAGCTATTATTATCGGTTCCCTGTCCATCTTTGAAGAAAGATATTCTATTTGTTTTTCTCTGTTGAACATAAAATTGCCGGCATGAGAAGCGGCTTTTTCACGCGCCTTATCAAAATTATAAGGCTGTTTATTCGGAGTTTTACCTGTTATGCGGTAATATTTAATGCCTGTATTGCACCTGGTACCATCGGAATTGATATAAGGTTTTATATAATTATAATCCAGGTCATACCCTATATCTCTGTAAAATTCCCGGTAGTCATAATCTCCCGGATAGCCCTGCACTGCACTCCAGACAGATTTAGAACTCTCTGTGTCTCTCCCGAATACAGCAACTCCGGATTTACAGAAATAGCTGGAGTAAACCCCGTAACGCGGCCGGGGGGTTGCAAAAAGAATTCCGTGCGTATCAAGGATAAAATATTTAATGCCTTCTTCCCGAAGAATAGAATCATCGCCAGGATTATAACCGCACTCCGGAAGCCATATTCCTAAAGGATTCCTACCGAATGTTTCACGGTAAGTCTTGACACCTGTTTTTATCTGGGCCCTGACCGATGAGCGGTTCACCATTAAGGGCAAAAACCCATGCGTAGCGCCGCAGGTTATAATTTCAAGATACCCTTTGTCCTGAAATTCCTTAAAAGCAAGTAAAATGTTCTTTTGGTATTTATCTACAAAGATGCTTCTGGCTTTTGTAAAGCTGTGGTAATACGCCAGGGCAAGGTTATGAAATTCCGGCAGCCAGCTGGTTCTCTCTACCTCTTTTGCCGCCAATTCAATCAACTTATCCAGATGTTTAATATATCTGTCCTGCAGCAATTCATCCCCGAGCATGCTTATTAAAGTAGGGGTGATTGACATCGTAATCCTAAAACTTACCCTTTCGTCTGCAAGGCACTGGAACATTTCAATAAAAGGAATATAGGTTTCAGTAATAGCTTCATATAACCAGCGCTCTTCTAAAAACTCATCATACTCCGGATGCCGCACATAGGGCAAATGAGCATGTAAGATGAGTGAAAAATATCCTTCTCTCTGCATTTATATTCCTTTGGCTGTGTTCCTGTTCACCTTGATTTCAATTTTTCTTTTATCCACACCATCACTGGAGGCAGCATGAATAGGCATTTCCTGCCTGCCGTCAGGAAGAGCAAATCTTAAACTGAAACTCCCATCGGGATTCAGTTTTACAGCTTTGCCTTGTACGGTTACTTTTGCATCCGGCTTTGTAGCTCCATAAATTATTAATTCTGCATCTGCAACAAGCCAGAACCCCCGCTGGGTTTCTTCCTGCTGCATCCAGCTGGAAACAGTTCCCGGAAATCCTGAGGAAATAATTTCTTCAAACCGTTTTTTAAACAATTCCTGCATCTCCCCGGAACCTTTGCCCATTCCATACCCGCCTGCAAGACCAAACATTCTCCAATAATCTTCTTCTGAAATCATCCACTCCTCGTCCGTAATATCCGACATGCCGTAGCGGGGAGTTGTAACTGTATTGGAGCGGATTAAGGGATAGAATTTGCTGTCTGAAGTTTTTAACCCTATTTCGGCACAGAAACTCTTCCCGGGCTGATTAGCATGTATGTACCAGTTCTCTATGAAAGGAGTCAGCTCAATATCAAAGAAACTGTTAGCATTATTCCCCCTGAATCCGGAAATGCCGGTAACATCATAAACTCTTAAAACTTCTTTGGCATTTTTATCCGAAACCTGAGACCGTACCTGATCCCATTTATCCAGCGTAATTTCCCAGTAACCATAAAGCCACCAGGGGTCTCTTACCAGAAGAACAAACCTGTCTTCCTGATACCGCGAAGGAATTCCCGTCTCTTCCCGGGTAAAGATATCTGAATCTTGTACCTTTTGAGAACCTAAATCGAATTTTGCAGCCTCTACATATTCCTGCTCAAAAGCAGCAGGAGTTTTACCGGCGGTTTCTTTTCTGGAAACAGCAGTTTTTCTCGCACCTTGCTTTGTTTTAACTATAGGAGCTTTACCGGCAGTTCCCTTCTTACGAACTGCAGTTTTTCTCCTGGATTTTATTTTCTCAGGCTCAGCCGGAGTCTTTTTGGCTTTAGGAACTGTTTTTACCTTTTCTGCCCTTTTAAAAAATTTAAGCAGCTTATTTATCAATTCATCTTTCTTCAGCCCGGATACTTTCTTGATGCTTTTCTTACGGACTAAGTTTAAAAGCTCTTCCTTTTTCAATTTCTCAAGTTCTTTCTTCTCCATTTAAACCACCTCCTATATTTTTAAATTTTCAAAGACATTCCTGTCTCTGGACTTTGTTTTTAAAATTGATTTCCCGCTTTTAAATATAAACTCAATTTCTACCTCAGCCATACCATTCAATTTACAGTAAGAGACCGTTAATTCAGACAACCTCAACATATTATCCTCAAAACCCTTACCTATTGCAAGCACCGACGGCCCCGGAGTATTAACAGGCATTAATAATGCATCTGAATCAGGATTGAATAATTTCTCCAATTTGTTATTCTCATCCTCGTTTCTACCTACTATGAGTTTTAAACTGTCTGATATTCTGAAATGTCTTCCCAGTTTCAATAACGATATATCCCGAAGACTAAAATCAGGTTTGTATTTCATTAAATCCTTTAATCTTCTGCTGAAACCAGGGTCTGTAAGAAGACAGCCTCCTGCAGGAGCGGGATAATCACGAATATTATATTCTTTAGCCAGATTCAGCTGTACTTTTCTGGAACGGCCCTGAATATCCAGCAGTTTATCTCTTTCGACCCAGCCCTCTTTTTCGGGATAAGTTAAAGGCATGAGCTTTGCAGAAAGCGGCCTTAAAACCAAACCGGAAAGCCCAGCTTTTTCTTCTATTAAATCCAGCGCTCTCCTGTTCTGCGACATCGGCCTTTCTCCTAAAACCTCACCTGTTATTAAGTAAGCAGCATTGAATTCCTGCATATATTCCTTTGCCTTTTTAAACATAAAAATTTTACAGTCAATACAGGGATTCATGTTTTTACCATATCCGTATTCAGGATATTTTAAAAC
>CAZLTA010000115.1:0-5076 GCA_964562345.1 uncultured Planctomycetia bacterium | reverse complement strand
CTTAGGCTTCCGCTTTGCCCGCAGTTCAAAATAGAATTCCATCTTCTTTGAGCTATAGCGCAAAAATTGCTTTATGTAATGTAGAAAGGGGCGGAGCGGAAGCGGAGAGCAGAGCGTCCCCTTACGTAATGGAATGAAGCAATTTTTGCAGATTAAGGATTTATTGAATTAAGGATTGAGGATTAAAGATTAAGAATTTAAAAAATGAGATAGCTTATGCAGTTTAAAATATTTGTAATAGGTATGGATGATAATGGCTCTACATTGGCTGAAATGAACCAGTTTTTGCGGGGGCATCGAATATTAGAGGAACAGCATGAGCTTGTTTCGGATAATAATACAACAGCATGGCATTTTTGTTTTAAATATCTGCAATACGGTGAAAATAAATATACACAAAATAGTAATCGAAATAAAATTGATTATCGTCAGATATTGGATGATAAGACATTCGTTAAGTTTTCAAAACTTAGAGAGATACGCAAACAGATAGCCAAAGAGGAAGAAATACCTGCTTATGCAATATTTTTGAATGAGGAATTAGCAGAGTTAGCTAAAATGAAAGAAATTAGTATAGAAAATATGAAGAAAGTAGATGGCATAGGAGAAAACAAGATAAAAAAATATGGAGAAAGAGTAATAGAAATGTATTCGAGAAAGAAAGAAGATAATAATGAAAAGAAAGGGTAATCTGTTTGAATTGATTATAGAGCCAGAAAATCTTCGGCTGGCTTATTGGAAAGCCAAAAAAGGTAAACAATATAAAAGAGAAGTTATTGAATTTGAGGATACTCTTGAAACAAATCTTCTTATATTAAGAAAGCAGTTGAATGAAGGTAATCTGACAATAGGTAACTATAATTACTTCAAAATCTATGATCCCAAGGAGCGGCTTATCTGCGCTGCATCATTCAGAGAAAGAGTATTACACCAGGCAATAATGAATATATGTGATGAGTATTTTGAAAAATACCAGATATATGACAGTTATGCCACCAGAAAGGGAAAAGGGACACATTCTGCGATAGAAAGGGCAAAGACAAACTGCCGAAAAAATAAATGGTATCTGAAGCTTGATATACATAAATATTTTGATAGTATAGATCATGCAATACTAAAGAAATTATTGAGAAGAAGATTTAAAGACGGGTATCTGCTGCAGTTATTTGATTTAATAATAGACAGCTTCTCAACTGAAGAAGGTAAAGGATTGCCAATAGGGAACCTAACGAGTCAGTACTTTGCAAACTTTTATTTAGCATATCTTGATCATTATTTAAAAGAAGAATTGTGTATCAGGTATTACGTGAGATATATGGATGATATGGTCATCTGGGATAATGATATAAAAGCTTTGAAGGAGTATTTTAAAATAATAAAGAACTTCCTGAATGACAGATTAGATTTAGAACTAAACAAGCCTGCTCTTAATTATACTTCATTGGGACTTCCTTTTCTGGGATACAGGATATTTGATAATAAGATGAAACTTAATAACAGAAGTAAAAAGAGATTTATCAGGAAGATAAACCTATATGGGAAGAAACTGGAGGATGATGTATGGAGTGAAAAAGAGTATCAAAATCATATACTGCCACTTTTGGATTTCGTGCAAAAAGCAGAAACACGAAATCTGAGAAATAAAGTTATTTATGAGGGTATTAACTGATGGGCTCGAACCGTGTGAATCGGGGTGGCAGCTGGAACAACAATGCCAGTAACTGCCGGAGTGCTAATCGTAACAACAACAATCCTGACAACAGCAATTACAACATAGGCTTCCGCTTTGCCCGCAGCTCAAAGAAGATGGAATTCTCAGTTGAACAGGTTAGTATCCTGTCCCATAAAGGGCGAATAGAATATATAAACACCTTGTTAGTAGGTAATTCTCGAAAGCCGGGTATTATGATTGGTATGACAGCTATAGCAGGAGTCCACAAGCTAATCCGCAGGGACCAAAAAGTGGCTCTGGCCGTGTGCTTCGGGGTAGTGGCTGGTGCTGCATTGCCAGTTACTGTGGTGTAGCTGATCGCAGCGGCGGCAGCCACCTTGGCTTCCGCTTTGTCCTCAGTTCAAAATGAAAAAAGTGAATAGTGAATAGTTAATAGTTAGTCGTAAGTGGTTAATGGTTAACAGTGAACGGTGAATCGCATAATCGAAGAGGAGACAAAGCGACTTAGAGACGGGGGGACGGGGTGAAGATGAGAAGGTGAGAAAATGTGAAGATGTGAAGATGAGAGGGTGTGAAGGTTTTGAAAGTCAGAAAGTTAGAAGGTTTGAAGGTTAGTAAGACGGAGATGTGAAGATGCGAAAATGCAGATTGTAAATCCTGATTCAGACAAAGGAATTAAAGGGTTAATATAAGATTATTAACCACTGAACACACTAAACACCCGGAAGAATGTAATGTAATAATTTTTACCACAGAACCGCAGGTGGCGGGGAGGAACTCCGGAGGGGAGTTCTGGGCGACTTATCATTAATTGGAGCAGGGACAGGGGGATTTATTATTAATGCTTTACAAAGAAGCTTATAATTATAACTTTTGCCAAGGTAGAAAATTTAGGAGAGCAGTATGACAGAATGTGTGGCAAGATTTCGTAAAGATACTGAGTTAAAAAGGCTTTGTATCAGGACTGGCATCACGTATCTGGCATTATTTGGCTCCCTGGCAAGGGGTGAGGAAGATGCAGATAGCGATATAGATCTTCTCTACAAATTGAAACCTGGAATAACCTATTTTGAATTTTATGATATTATCGAGCAATTACAACATTATTTTAAGAAAAATATAGATGCGGTGCCAGCCAATCACTTGCGAGAACCCTTTAAAAAAGCTATTGAAAATGAGATAGAGGTACTATATGAAGAAGCGGGGAGATAGACTTCTAATTGAAGATATTGTTCTGGCAATTGAGAAAATCCGGGAGTATATTGGAGATACAGATAGCGAGACCTTTAAATTGAATGACTTATTGACTAGTGCAGTAGAACGAAAATATGAGATTATTGGTGAGGCTGCCTCTAAATTATCTGAGGATATTAAAAACAATACAAAGGAAATTCCCTGGCATAAACTAACGGCTATCAGAAATATTGTTATCCATGGATATTTTGTTGTTGACCTTGATATTTTATTCAATACAAGCAAAAAGGAATTACCTGAATTACATCGTCAATTGACTGATATTCTCAATGATATAGAATATTGAACCAAAGAGAACTCAAAGAAATGTAAGATTATCAACCACCGTCCTTCGCGTAAAGCTACGGCACCAGACTACGTACCTCCGTCTTGACAAGCGGCAGGCGGAACACACAGACAACACGGAAGAATGTAATGTAAATCTTCTGAATCAGGATTTACAGGATTGGGGATATTTACAGGATTGTGGAAGAGGGGATATAACGAAGATGAGAAAATGAGAAGGTGAGAAAATGAGAAAATGTTAAGATGTGAAGATGAGAAGATGGGAGGATGCGAAGTTGCGAAAGCGTGCCGGTTGATGGATGAACATAGTTTAGGCGGCTGGAAGAGAGAACGGAGGTCAGATTGTATCCAGAACATCCCTGGTCTGGGATACAGGTTCATGCGGCTGACACCGCACACAGTGACGTTCTCACTGTACTCCGAAAGTGGATGATAGATTCCTGGAGCTCAGTTCCTGCATGGAGGGGCAAATTAAGATTTTTTACCACAGAGGAACATAATGTAAGATTTGAACCACGGAACACACTGACCACACGGAAAAATGTAATGTGAATGTGAAATTGGCAGGAGTCCGGGTCGCATTGTATCAAGACCATCCCTGGTCTTGGTTTATATTCCTTTTCACTGAATTCGCCTTACGACTCAAGATTCCAGCCCCGGATTAACAAGGATAATATAATGTAAGAATTATTAACCGCTAAAGCCGCTAATTAACGCGAAAAATGCAATAACTAAGATATTTTATAACACAGAGAAATTGGTTTTTTCGCCTCACGTCTCACACGCTTCGCCTCACGATTTTACACTCTTCAGTTCGTTTTGTTAGTATTGTTCGGTGCTAAAAATATTCACTTTTCGCCACACGATTTCAGATGCAAACCAGCAATCATTATCTATTTTAAATTATTATCCTCTTTTGTTCGCGCTTGTTTGGTTTGTTCGCGGCTAAAAACACTTTTCTCCTTACGATTTTGTCTGGGTGGTGTAGATTATTTTAGATTAGTATTTGCGTTAAACTGATCGCTCTTAAGTTCCCGATAGATCGGGAGGAATACCGCTTTAATTCGATAGCTTAGTTAGGTGTGGAAAGGATATGAGGAAAGCAATAATTGGTCAGCTAATTTTTTTTCTTGCAGGAAAAGATGAATAAATAAAATATCGGAATAGAGATTAGTGAATTAAATGAAGGGGATGTAACAGGTTTTTGTATTTTAGTGAGGAATATGATGGATAAGGATCAGGTATTAAGGACAATAAAAGCAGAAATATGCAGTATTTATCCTTCGGCAACAGTGATACTTTATGGTTCAAGGATACGTGGAGATTACTCTAAATATTCAGATTGGGATTTATTGATTTTGCTGGAAGATAGTATTAATGATGACGAAAGGACAGCATTGATAGACAGGTTATATGACCTTGAACTCGAAATAGATCAGGTATTTAGTCCAATTATACATAATATAGCTGAGTGGAAAGAGTTAGAAGAAACGCCATTCTACCAGAATGTGGTTCGAGAAGGCAAGGCTATATGAGCAGCAATGATTTGATCAGATACAGGCTTGAAAGAGCTAAAGAAACAATTCTGGAAGCTGAGAAAATGGCTGAAATTGATCATTGGAATACTTGCATTAATCGTCTATATTATGCCTGTTTTTATGCTGTGAGCGCATTGTTATTAGCTAATGATCTATCAAGCACAAAGCATAGTGGAGTAATCGGGCTGTTCAATCTGCACTTTATTAAAACTGAAATATTGCCTAAAAGCTCAGGTAGATTATTTAATAATCTGTTTATATATCGCCAGCAAAGTGATTATGAAGATATGTTTACTATGGATGAGTCGAAGGTTTTGCCATTAATAA
>CAZLTA010000114.1:0-5163 GCA_964562345.1 uncultured Planctomycetia bacterium | reverse complement strand
TGCCTGATACTGCTCTTCCTCTGACGGCAAATCAACCCTGTTAAGATACAGATACTCTGTCCTGTAAAGACCGATGCCGTCAGCGCCATGGTCTACAGCAGACCTGACCTCATGCGGCAATTCTATATTGGCCATTATTTTAATCGGAAGACCGTCTTTGGTCTGGCTTCTTAAATCTTTAAACTTGAGTAAATGCTCAAATTTTGCTTCTACTTTGTCCTTTCTGGCTTGGTATTCTTTTAAAGTCGCCTGTTGAGGATTTATGATAATAGTACCCTTGCCTCCATCTACTATTACAGCATCATCCATTTCTACATTTATGATAACATTGCCCGCCCCCACAACAGCCGGGATTTCGAAAGATTTAGCCATAATTGCTGTATGTGTAGTAGAACCTCCGCTTTCAGTCACAAGGCCTAAAACATATTCTGCATCTAAAACCGCGGCATCCGAAGGGGAAAGGTCATGTGCTATAATTACAACCTTATCCCGCAATTCCTTAATGGGGGAGACATCTTTACCCATCAGATTTTTCAAAACTCTTTTGCCGAAATCATTTACATCCTGAGCTCTTTCTTTTAGATAAGGGTCATTCAATTTTCCGAGTGCTTTTTTATACTTTTTCAATACATCGAAGAAAATATATTCCACGCCTACAAGTTCTTTTCTCAGCCGCTCAATGACCTCTCCCAACAAAACTCTGTCTTCTAAAAGCATGAGCTGAACATCCAGCATATCGGCATATTTACTGCCCATTTCCTTAGCCATTTTATTTTGAATATCAACTATTTCTTTCTTTGTCTTCAACAATGCACTTTCTAAATTTTTAATCTCATCACTCAGCTCTGCTTCTTTAATCATTCTTTTTTCGACCTTAAAAATATTGTCAGAAATGACATAAGCCTTACCGATAGCAATGCCTGGGGAAGCAGAAACGCCATTTATAATTTGTTCTTTCTTAAACATCTTTCCTCGCAATTATGTTTTCTAAAGCTTCCATCGCCTCCTGAGCATCTTCACCTTCAATTTCAAGCAGAATCTCGTTATTATATTCTACACCTAACATCAAAATATTCAAAATAGACTTCCCGTCCACAACAAGCTCATCTCTGCTGATTTTAATATTAGAGATGAACTTGTTAGCTGTTTCAACAAACATCGCCGCGGGCCTGGCATGCAAACCCTGCCGGGAAGCTATTTTAATTCTTTTCTCAAGCTTCATCTTGGTTCAGCTTTTATCTGAAATTGAATATCCAGATTCTTTTTATCCAGAGGCCAGATAAAATGGAGGGACGCCCCCTGATATGTTTTCTTAATCCCGGCCTCGGAATCGGATATTGTTTCAATAGGGTGCGCAAATAAAAACGTTTCTTGTGAAAATAAAATTTCGTATTTTAAATTGAACCATTCATCTTCTATCAGCAGTTTATCCAGCTGTTTAATCTGATTTCCAGAGGTCAATTCCGGAGCATAAAAAAGGAGGTTAAACTCTGAGGAAAAGAATTTAGCATCCGGAATATTATTATAAATTTTATATTTGAAATCTAAGGTGTTTTTGTTTACGGTAAGTTTTTTTTCAATATTTAAATCTGTAAAGGTAAATAACTGGGTTATTTTGTTTCTCAGAATATCATAATCGTACTTTTCTCCCCAAAGAGGAAGAATATCCGGGGTGTTATTTTTCAAAAAAGAATAGGCGTCTAAACCGTCCTCCCCGTACAAATGGTCAAGCCAGGCGGCTTTTCTATAACGGTCATAAACCACATCCCCTGCATTGAATCCTCCCGTCTTAGAGATATCGTGAATACTGGCAGGAGAACCGCCCCCGCTTTGAGAACAAGCTGCTTTATCAGCCTGCAAAATCTTTTCATGATAAAGCTCTTTCCTGCGGGATAGAGTATTCAGTAAATTCACCTCAACAGGCTTGTAATCTATTTCAGTAATTGTACCTCCAGCCTCAGGCGCAATATAAATATTGAAAACACTGTCTTTAAAAAGGATTTCTTTCCTGCCGTCAAAATCAAAATCTTTTACTTCATAGAAAGGGAATTTGGCGTTAAATACACTCTCCATGCCTTTCTCAGCCTTAATCAAATGCCTGTATGCACTATGCCTCAAATGGGTAAGATACAGGCCCCCAAAAACACCATGCCAGTAAACATCATTATTCTGCGCTTTGTAAAGATTAAGCTTCGCCTCATCCAGCTTACTTTTGAATTTCGGGCTGCATTCCTGAATACTGGAACTGAGGCCGAACATTCTCTTATGCAAATGATTGCTTTCAGGATATTTAATCAGGAAATTCCTGAACATATTGCCCGACCATTCCATCATTTCGGAATAACTCGCGCAAGGAAGATAAACTCTGCCGGTAGGTTTATGCTGAGTTAAAACATCTTTAAAATGCGCAGTCTTAATCCAGGAACTGTTTTCAGAAAGTGCCTTAAAAAGATTACGGAGCCATTCTTTTTCATAAACCCATTGATAAGTTTTAGGCCAGAAGCCGAATTTTTCTATATCATCTGCGAATACAATACAATTTTTACCTTCTTCTCTTTTTAATTTCAGATAATTAATCGTTTCCTCAACTAACTTAAAAGGCATGGCATAGCGCAGGAACTTAGAACCCGGAAAAACTGCAACTTCATTTCCCTCCTCTTCGGTGAGATAATATCCCGTTAAATTTTCAACATCATATCCTGCGAGTTTAAAATGTTCGTCATCAACTATGGTAAATTTAATGCCTGCTTTTTTTAAAACCTTCGGCAAACCGGGTTCCCATACTCTTTCCGTAAGCCAGAGGCCAACCGGAGTTGTTTTAAACAGCTCTTTCATTTTAGACTTATGAAGCTCAATCTGTCCGAGAACATCCCATTCCGGCAATAAAATTAAAATCGGCTCATAATATCCGGAAGTTAAAATTTCAACCTGCCCCTTTTTCACCAGTTCTTTAAGCATGTTTATAAAATCCGGCTCTTTAGCTAACGCCCAATCCAGAAGACTGCCGCTAATATGAAAAGATATTTTTATCCCGGGGAAGTCAGATAAAACATCTAAAAAAGGATTATATGATTTGTCAAACGCTTCGGCGCATACATGGTCAAAGTTATCAACAGGCTGGTGAGCATGAAGAGCTATTAGGAAAGTTAAACAATCTTTACCGGGTGTAAGGCTCATCTCTCCTTTCCTTTATCCATACTGATAATTTCCAAAATTACATCCGCCAGTTTCTCGGAATTGTGCCTCACAACATCTCCCAGATTGGCTAAATCTTTAACAACAGGTTTAAATCCCATCTTCTCGATGTTGATAACATCTGCTTCTACGGGATAAGCCCCTTCTTCCGCATATTTTTTCAGCAGATTTTCCGGAATAAAAGATACATTCAAAATACAGTATTGCATCAAATTGCCGGAAGTATGTTCGACTAAAGCTTTGATGTGGTCTGATGCACAGTATGAATCAGTTTCACCCAGCTGGGTCATTATATTGCAGACATATATTTTAACGGCATGAGATACGGATACAGCATCCAAGATTCCAGGCACCAAAAGATTGGGGAGTATACTGGTATATAAACTCCCGGGGCCTAAGATAACGGCATCAGCATGTTCTATCGCCTCTATTGCGCTATAAGAAGGTTTGCATGTTACAGGGTCGATATAGATATTTTTAATTCTGGCGCCTGTTTTCGGGATCTGCGACTCACCCACAGTCTTTCTGCCGTCTTCATACTCTGCTATAAGTTTAATCTTATCGACAGTTGCCGGAACAACTCTTCCTCTTATCGCCAGAATTTTACTGGATTCTTTAATTGCTTTTTCAAAATCACCTGTAATTTGAGAAAGTGCGGTAATGAATAAATTACCGAAATTGTGATTTTTTAACTCTCCTTCACTTTTAAACCGGTATTGAAAAAGCTCCCGCATTAAAGGTTCTGCATCTGCGAGCGCAACAAGACAGTTTCTGATATCCCCAGGCGGCAAAATATCAAATTCCTCCCGGATTCTGCCTGAAGAACCGCCGTCATCAGCAACAGTAACAACTGCCGTTGTATTAGCAGTGATGTTTTTCAAACCCTGAAGGAGTGCCGAAAGCCCTGTTCCTCCTCCAATAGCAACTATATTAGGCCCTTTATTGCGTTTTTTATTTTCCATAAAAATATCCACCAGTTTTTTTGACCTCTGGGGATAAAGAACATTAATCACAGTTGTGATTAATTCCTTAATGCTCACAATTATGGCCAGGGTTCCCACTCCCAGACCCAGAAAAGCAAAAACACTTTCGTCCAAACTATTTGATTTAACAAGACTGGCCGAGCTTAAAGAAATAAAAACTATTCCGATTGCAGCCAGAAATATCCATCTTTTAATGCCCAGCCCGGGATAAAACCAATGTAATTCATTTTTCATTTCAATCCCTTTTCCTCTCTCTTTAAAACAGCAAGCAGCTCCTGAGGCGTCTTACAGCGCATCAGGCTCAAACGGAAAAATTTACCTCTCATAAGACGGGAAATTCTCGCTAATGCTTTCAGATGCTCTCCGGTAGCATTTTTGGAAGCTAAAATCATAAAGAAAACATTCACCGGTTCGCCGTCCAACGCATCAAAATCAACCCCTTTTTTAGACAACGCGCAGCAGCTGACTATTTTTTTGACAGAATCGTCTTCGGCATGAGGGATACCCACATTCTGCCCTATACCGGTACTGCCGAGTTTTTCTCTATTCATAAGAGCATTTTTTACTCTTTTTTTATACTTGCTATTCAGCTTTTTAGCTTTTATAAGGACATCCAGCATTTCATCTATTACTCCCTCTTTATCTTTCGCTGTAAGATCCAGTTTGAACGTATTAGGTTTTAAGATATCTGATATATTCATTTTTCTCCCGCTGGTTTTTACTATTGTTCTTATTATAAATTATGCCGGGAACATTCAGTTCCATAATCTTTTTGTGCAGAATCTTTAATAGAGCGGGAGACGGGATTTGAACCCGCGACCCCAACCTTGGCAAGGTTATGCTCTACCGCTGAGCTACTCCCGCAAACATTTAATGCAGACAATCATAGATATTTTTATACAGCTGTTTATTATAACAAACAAACTTTAAATGGGCAAGGCGGGACTTGAACCCGCACCCTTTAGAGGACAGGATTCTAAGTCCT
>CAZLTA010000113.1:0-5168 GCA_964562345.1 uncultured Planctomycetia bacterium | reverse complement strand
ATGTTAAGATACTTCCCGAAGCAGAAGATTTCACAAAGTATGACACTGTACAATTCTTAGTCAAAGGTGATGTTAACGAAATAAGATTACAGTTGCAATATCTCGATGAAACGGGTAATGCTCAAACTGTTGGAGATAGAGAAGGGATTTTTTTAACAGAATTAATTCCGGGTTTAAAAATTAAACCGGATGAATGGGCATTAGTAGAAATCCCGATCTCTACATTGATGGAAAAATATCCCGATGCAGATTTTAAAAGAATTGAAACATTTAGATTACATATACTGGCAGATGATATTGATTTAGATGCGCCTACAGAAGGCAAGATATCCCTAAAAGATATCTCCTTTACTCTGAATAAATCTGCATTCACCCAGCAAGAGCTGGATGAGGAGTTGTTCAGTTTGGAGGAAATATATAATTCAATTTTAGCAACACATCTTTTGGACAAAACATGGGATTTGGGAAAACAAAATGACATCCTATCATTAAGAAATGTTAAAAAAGCTTCCAGAGAACAGCTCCTGAACTGGGCAACCGTAGCCCCGTATCTTAAAAACTTTATCTGGAGGGAAATGGGCTCACTTGATTTCTGGAATATTGTAGATTTCTCACTCTTGGATTACGTAACTAATGAAGTAAAAACACGGGGTGAGGTAACTGCTGCAAATGCAATAAAAACTCTTGATGAGATAGGCGCCTCTCTTCGGAGCCGCATGGAATCAATTGAAAATATAGAAACTAATGTATTGGGGAGAGAGCTGAATCTAAACAGGTTAATAGATTCTGCACTGTTGGATTGTTTAGGCACCAATGATATCTCTCAAATAGAAACGGCAATTAATGATAATTTACTGCCGGTAAGCACGGTGATAATAGATGCGTTAACATATGTTATTTCAAGAACAGATGATGAAAATCAGATAGCAGTATTAGAAGCAATAAAGAAAAACTTTAAAGTAGAGGATGAAACTTCTTATCAAGAATTACTGGATAAAACCTCAAATGATTTATTGTTTAAATACGCAATGTTTCTTAAATTCGCAGGTGTATCTGATACGCTCTTAAAAAATAAAATCACCGGTTTAATATCCTCTGCTCAAGAAAACATATCGCCTACATCCTCTCTGACTACAGAGGCCCAGCTCAACCGAAACATAAGAATATTGACTCAGGAGCATTTTGCTGATTTTCTTATAGAGCATGGCTTTATTCCAGAGACTGATAGAGCAAAGTTTATGCCTGTTTCTGCCGAAGACCTGGCAAAGGATATCGGTGATATAACAGCTGAGGTAGAAAACTCGGCTGAAGTAGGACAATTATTAACTGAATTAAACCTCACTACCGCTGAAAAAGAAGATCTTACAGCAACACTTGCCGGGCTTACAGATACTATTATAGAAGAAGTCAATGCGGATTACGGCGGCCAAATAACTCTTGAAGAAGCAAATATCATAAAAACAGCAATAAGAGATGCCCTGATAGCTTTTGTCCAACGGCAATGGACAGGACATATTCAGGAAGCAGAATCCGCTGAAGATTATATCCAAAAAATGATAGCAATTCAGGCAGAACTTAATGCGGAAGTTTCCCTTATAATCGAATGTGGCTTGGAGGACGTTTTCTCAAATAAATTTGATATTTATGAAATAGACGGTTTGCTCACATTGGCTGCGGCAAAACATATTACAAATAACCCGGATTCATTTAGTGAAGAATTTTCAACGTTTGTAACAGAAAAAGAAATAGCCCATAAAATAAATTCATATAAATATTATGACCATTTCGGAAAATTAAGCCTGGGGTTTACAGGTAAAACTCCTGCAGAACAAGCGCAAGCGTTGATGGGAATTCATAATGACCTTGTTGGTACACCAGCTTATTCTGAATATAAAGAATTTATTGACCGGCAATTCTTAAGAACTGTTCTGGAAGCCGCTTTAGAAAGGGATTTGAACGAAAAATTCTATAAAGATAATCTTGTTCTTACTTACTGGATGCAGCGGTTTGAAGCAGGAGATATTGCTCAGAAACAGGCAATAGTAGAAGAATTGCTTTCAAGAAGCGCTGCTCAGCCTAGAGGAGATGAACGATGGAAATTCATTGCAGGTTTAATCAGTGAAGCAGGCGGGGCAAAATTAACTGACATTTCCTCCAGTAACGTAAATGACAATACTATAGACTGGACTGAAAAATCAACTCTTTCTAACACTCCGATAGACAGAACGATGGAGCTTATTATTCCCCAAGGATTTATGAGGGAACTTCTTCAGAATACCCTCTGGGATTTTGGCCAGATTAACCTTAACGAACCCAGAGAAGGCCCATTTGCAAGATATTTCACCGATTATCTCCCCAACAACGGAGCTACACCGGAAGAAGTAATCCGTTTTATACTGGCGAAAAACAAAATCGGGCCTTATTCCGAAGCATCAATAGGAATGAGAGAAGATAGAGCAGCTTCCATCACAACTGCAGGAAGAAGTTCATCTCCTGTAGAAGGATTGGGTAATCCTTATAACGATAGCCAGACAAAAGAATCCTTGCTTATTAACCCTGAAATAAAGCTTTTCGTTGAAGAGCTGGCTGGGCCCGCAAGATATGATTACGATACAACACTTTCTGACCAACAATTGATAGAACAAAATGTCCGCAAAATGGTACGTTATTTCCTCAATACCCAGGATGAAAATACCGGGCTTTTCCTGGATTCCGGAGGCGCAATAGACGAATCCACAGGTGTAACCGGATTCGGATTAAATGCTTTAATAATAGCGCACCAAATAGGTGAAATTACCGACCAAGAATTTGCAGAAAGAGTCCTAAAAGTGCTGAACTTCTTTATAGATGACCCTAATGACCCTAACGATTTGGCAGCAGACCACTGGTATAATATATTTTACCATTATTATCAGGCCGGCAGCGACAATCGGACAGGCGCTAATGAAACATCTACAATCGATGCCGCCGGATTATTGAGGTCAGGGCTGGACAAGATTCTAAGTTATGTTCAGAACTATTATCAGGGCGAACACAAAGAAGATTTATCCAAAAAATCATTGGCAATTATAAGCGAAATGAATTACGCTGCCTATTTAGTTGTAGCTGGTGCAGACGGAGCAGAATTCACTCCTATTTTAAATTACGGTTATACTAAGGAACGAGGGCCTACTCTCGGTCTAATTGATACCTTTCATGAATACATTATGGCAAATCTTTTGGGCATCGGTTCTCCATCAGAAGCTAATAGAATACCTTTTTATTCATATTATCTCGCTGACCGTCCAGTGGAGGAAAATCTCACAGGAAGTAAATCTGTCCGAACATTTGAAGCACATAATCAATTCCAATCTGATTATCCCCAGCTCAATATAGATTCAAGATTTATGAGGGATAGAGGAAGTGAATTAGGAGGCGAATTCAGCGGTGCAAGCGGATTAAGAGAATACGGCGGCAACAGCGGTATAAACATAAATGGATTCCGAAACACAATCCTCGATAAACAGGATATGATGTGGCATATGATGCTTTTATCACAAGACTTCAGGCATATTAACGAAGATATCTCGGGATTTTCTTCTATGCCGCTGGAGATATATTACAATATGGATTATTTTCTTGGAAAAGAAGGACAGGATAGATTTGACGGCACAGTTACAATAACAGAAGCTGCCGCTGCTCTGGCGTTTATGCCCAAAAGAGCTCTGGATTCCTTTAAACGCTTTATGGCTGAATATTATCCATATCTTGAAGGTAAAGACTGGTTTGTAGATTCCGTAAACCCGGAAACCCATCTTACAACTCCAGTCGGAGCATCTCCTACCGAATTTGGACTCGGTGTTGGAGTTGCATTATTGGGCTTTGAAAAATATCTGAGCCAATTCAATCCGGGTTATGTATCTACATGGGACCTTGCAGATGATTCTGAGTCTACAATTCGCGGAATGCTCCGCGTCGGTTATGAAGAAGATATTTCGCCCCGTTTCTATGAAGCATTTAAACCGCTCTTAGACGGGATTGTATCTCTGGAAGGAAATGCCGATTATTTCGACACTTTAATAGTAAATGTTGTAACAAATGTTGACTATAGCGATTTAGAAAAATGGATTAAAGAAAATGCACCTGAAGATAAACAAGCAGAATTTTTAACTAAATTAGAAACAAGAAAAGAATATGTGTTCGGAAACGGAAAATTTGATTTATCAAGCCTGACATCGGCTATAGAATCAAAAGATAAGTCCCGGATTGCAGATACCCTTAATGAAGCTTTATCCAGAGCTGAAACCGACTCTGATTTCAATACTGTATCTTTAACTATTCAAGAACATATGCCCACCACTACTGTTACAGGCCTAAATGGTAATGAAGTCACTATATTTGACCCTGAAGCGGATATAAACATTACCTTGTTCCCTCTGCTGCGCGATATCCGCATGGAACAGGAAAAAACATTCCTTACTCAAATACAAGAACAACCTATTGCATTTGAAAACGGCATTGAAGGTAATGTAGTATCAGATTACGAAACACTTATTAAGCAAGCTCAAAGCGAAGGCGACTATCAATCAATAATTGATGCTTTAGCCTTATTGCCAAAATCAAACGAAAGGGATTACTTTATCGGAAGAACTTATGTAGAAAGGCTGCAAAATTTACGCAATGCAATGGGCTATCTGGATGAACGGGCAGAGATAGCTGCTGATTATTATGTACTCCATGAAAACGATTATTTTAAAAATGCAGTTTCATATTTGGAAAACATAGGAATGGTTGAATCAGAAACTTATTTATTTATAGCACAGAAAATGCACGGGCTTGATTATGAAGGCTGGAAAAAAACATTTCAAAATATAGGCAGTCTTACTAAAAATGGAGATGATTTAGAGTTCGTTCAAAATACTCTTACTAATTTCTTTGGAGAAACATTCCTTGTAACACTATATTCCCAGGGAATTATTACAAAGGATGCGTTAACAGAGTATATTAAAAACACAGCCAATCCGACAGTTGAAAACCCCCTGGATGAATCCCAGCAGTTAAAAGATGCAATCTTTGCATATATAAAGAGGACTTTAGACCCAGCTAATATAAATGACCCTTCAATAAACCAGATTTCGCTGATTCCGTTGAGAGAAAGCATTGCAACTCAAAATAGAAGCATTAATGTT
>CAZLTA010000112.1:0-5175 GCA_964562345.1 uncultured Planctomycetia bacterium | reverse complement strand
TTCTTCACTTTGAAAAAAACCTTCCAATATCAAAATACGTAATAAAAACAAAAAGCAGTAATAATAACGCAATTCCTGCCTGAGTAAATTTTTCCTGAATAGCAAATGAAACAGGTTTACCCCGAAGTTTTTCTATGGTCATAAACATGAGATGGCCGCCGTCTAAAACAGGAATAGGCAAAAGGTTTACAAGCGCTAAACTTATACTGATAACAGCCATAAAGTTAATAAAATATACTATCCCTACTTTTACTATTTGATATGAAAAGTAAAATATTCCTATTGGGCCCGATGCTGATTCTTTTAAAGACGTTTTCTTAGTTATTAAATTGCCTATCCCGACAAAAAACATTTTGGTAATAAAACCTGTTTTCTGGACCGCCTTTGAAACAGATTCAAAAACTCCATATTTCTGAGTAAAAATATCTTCAGGATCAGGCGATATACCCATAAGCCCTACTATTTTCTTGCCGCCTGTTATGCTCGGTATCTCTTTTGCTGCCGTTGTCAATTTCACATCAAATATTTTTCCATCCCGCTCTACTACAACAGTAATATCTTTATTAATTAAAGGATGTACTTCCTGCGTAAGTTCATCAAAACTCTTCATGCTTTTTCCGTTTACAGCTTTTATTGTATCCCCGATGTGCAAACCGGATTTTTCTGCCGGGTAACCTTCCAGAATTTTGCCTATTTTCGTCCCCAATGTAGGCATCCCTATAATAAACAGAAAAACAAAAAGTAAAAATCCAAGAACATAATTACCCAAAGGGCCTGCCGCAACAATCCACGCTCTTTTACCGACAGGCTGAGAAAGGAATTCGTCTTTTTCACCTTTCCTTTCCTCCTTAGGGTCTTCCCCCGCCATCTTTACATATCCGCCTAAAGGAACAATCGATATTCTGTATTCAGTACCATTACGCTTAAAGGAAAACATCTTCATCCCAAATCCTAAAGAAAACACCTCAATACGCACCCCGGATTTTTTTGCCGTTATGAAATGCGCAAGTTCATGAATAAACACAATAGCTCCAAATGCACAACCAACTATTAAAATATTCAACAGTATATGTAAAACATTAGCGGTCATTTCTCATCTATCTCCTTTAAAATTTTTCCTGTTATCCGCTCGGCATCTTCAAATACCGATGCTACGGCTTCTAACTCATCGATTTCAAACGGTTTATGCAAATTAATGGCTTCCTGAATAACCTCTGTAATTTGAGTGAATTTAATCCTGCCTTTGAGAAACGCAGATACCAATATTTCATCTGCTTTTACTAAGAAAGCAGGGTAGCTCATACCTTTATTCAGGCATTCATAAGCTATTTTTAACGCTATGATTTTATCTTTGTCAGGGACTTCAAAATGAAGTTTGCTCAGATTGCCCCAGTCTATTCTGAGCCCCGAATCAAGCCTAGCAGGATACCCAAGTGCATATGAAATTGACATCTTCATATCAGTAGGAGCAAGTTCTGCCATAATTGTACCATCTTTAAATTCCACCATTCCGTGTACAACAGCCTCAGGGTGAAGCAAAACTTCGATTTGTGAAACAGGAACAGAAAATAAATAGTGCGCTTCTATTACTTCAAACCCCTTATTCATGAACGTTGCAGAATCCACGGTAATCTTTTTACCCATCTTCCATTTGGGATGAGATAAAGCCATCTGGGGAGTTACATCTTTAAGTTCTTTATTGGAACAATTCAAAAAAGGCCCCCCGGAACAGGTAAGAATAATTTTAGAAATATCCTCCATCCTGCTGCCTTTCAATAGCTGGTATAACGCATTGTGTTCGCTATCCAGAGGAATTATAGAAGAGGTGCCGGCCATTAATTTATTATTAATTATACCACCGTAAGCTATAATCGCTTCCTTATTGGCAAGTGCTACATCAATACCGCGCTCTAGCGCATACATTAAAGGGTATATGGCTTCTGTTCCGGACATTGCAAGCACAAGAAGGTCTATATCTTCATCCAAAATGCTGAATAAACCTGCTTGGGAATTAACAATTTCTACTTTCTCAGACTCAGTTTCATATCCGTTTTGAGGCGAATAATTTTTCAAAAAAACTTTTTTTACGCCGAACTCTTTTGCCTGTTTAAGGAGTAAATTGCGGCTGCGGTTTGCCCCCAGACTTATAATTTGAAAATCTTCTCTATGATGAGAGACAACTTTTAGAGTTTGCTGTCCGACACTGCCTGTAGAGCCTATGACCACTATTTTTTTCATTTGGAAACAAAAATATGAAGATAGAGATAATAAAACGGCAGTGAAATGAGCAGGCTGTCAATTAAATCCAGCATCCCTCCCAACCCAGGAATAGTCCTTCCGGAATCCTTAACGCCTGCATCACGTTTTAACACCGATTCTGCCAGGTCTCCAAACTGGGCACAAATACCCAGGATAAGGCCGATTGCCGGGACATGATTTAAAGATATTGCCGGAACATATTTTGCGCCTAAATAAGCAGCTGTAAAAGAGAAAATTATCCCTCCGATAAAACCTTCTACTGATTTTTTAGGGCTTATTCTGGGAATTAAAGGATGTTTCCCGAATTTAGTCCCCACAAGATAGGCTCCTATATCAGTTGCCTTAGATACGAACACAAAATAAGCAATCAGATAGGCGCCGGAATTTAAAACCCTTATTTTAATAAAAAACAAACATGGTATTGTAATATATAATAAACCTAAAATTGTCAAACCTAAACATAAAGCAGCATCTTTGTTGGTTTTGCGCACAAACTGATATATAAAAAGCAGAATCATGGAAAAACTTAACGGATAAACAAAATACTGCAGTCCCAGATTTTCATTCCAGGAAAAAAATAATAATAAACCGGATATAATAAAGCCAATACTGGGGTATATCCCGCCGTATCTTTTTTCTATTATCTTGTAAAACTCTCCCAGCGCCAGCATTGCAATAACTACCACTACCAGAGCATATACATATATGTTGGCAAAGAAGAACACCCAGAAAACAAAAAAAGATAATACAAAGGAGCTAATTAACCTTCTGATGAAACTTTTTTTCTTATACGGCGCCAAATTTTCTCCCCCTCTTCTGATAATCTTTAATAGCTTTTATTAAATCGGATTTTCCAAAATCAGGCCACAGTGTTTTTGTAACATAAATCTCGCTATAAGCCGACTGCCAGAGCAAAAAATTACTTATTCTATACTCTCCGGAAGTACGAATAAATAAATCCGGGTCCGGGATTTCAGGAGCATAGAGATATCGGTTAAAAAGCTCCTCGTTGATTTCAACCAATTTATCAGCCGATTTTGAATCCTTGACCATTCTTTCTACAGCATCCATAATTTCCCTTCTGCCGCCATAATTTACAGCTAACGTTAGATTCAAACCGCAATGATCCCGGGTATCATCTATAACAGCCTGTATTTTATGCGGTAAATCATCAGGCAATTCATGCCAGCGCCCGATGACCCTGACTCTTATTTCTTTATACTCCGGCAATTTTATAATGCTGGTATTCAGATGCTTTCCTAAAAGATTCATAAGAGTTTTAATTTCCTTCTCAGGCCTTTTCCAGTTTTCAGTCGAGAAAGTATATAAAGTTAAATATTTTATTCCCAAATCAGAACATGCACTTATTACTCTCTTAACAGATTTTACCCCTTCATGATGCCCGTAACTTCTCGGGAAACCTTTTCTTTTAGCCCAACGGCCATTACCATCCATTATTATTGCTATATGCGTGGGAATAACAAACATCGTATGGAAGAGATTTATTCCTCTTTTTTAGGTAAATTTACTCCTTCCTGAAACGCTGCCAAAATTTTTTCTAAATTAGCCATTCTTTGCTTAAGTTGATTTATTGTTTCAAGCGAATTCTCCAGTTTTTTTTCTAAAGAGGCAGCATATTCGTCCTTGGCAATATCGTTTTTAAACAACTCATCTTTTTCTTTAACCAAAACGCCTATTTTTTCCTCAAGGCTGTTTGCCTTATCCTGCAGAAAATCACTGTCTTTTGTCTTTTTTAAGTACTCTGATTCCAATCTCTGCACCTTTTGCGAAAGAGTGCTTTTCGAACTCTTCTCATACATAGCCCATGTGAGAGAAATTAAGAAAAGAACTACAAATACAAGATTCATTCTTTTCATGAGAAACCCTCCTTTTATTTCGCATACTCTCTGATTCTTCTTTCTCTATCTTTAAGTGCTTTTCCTAACTCACCTAAAAACCCTTCTTTTATTTTAGCCAATTTTTTAGGCAAAATAACAATTTCAACTCTTCTGTTTTTCTGCCTTCCCTCCGGAGTATCATTAGATACAATAGGTTGATATTCCCCGAATCCCGTAGCCTGAATTCTGTGAGAATCAATTTCTTTATCATCCACCAAGTAATGCAATACACTCATAGCCCGCGCTGCGGAGAGCTCCCAATTAGATGCCCATCCGGAGTATTTAATAGGTTCATTATCAGTATACCCTTCAATAGAGATGTTCCTATCAGGAACGTCCTTTGCCAAAAACACAACAACTTTATCAAGTATCGGATATGCTTCTTTTTTTAATTCTGCTTTCCCGGAATCAAAAAATACCTCGGCAACAAATCTTAAGACCAATCCTTTTTCTTCCAATGAAAGCTTTCTCTTTAAAAAAGGAGACGATATTTATGATGACTTTTATTCCGAAATTTATGATTATTTAGTATTAAATATACACAAGAATGATTATGAAATTAAACAAATCACGAATGCGACAGAACTTAATGGTAAAAGTGTTGTCTTGGATGTTGGATGCGGTAATGGTCATCATGTATCGAAACTAGCCGAAGAAAAAATACGGGTTGTTGGTATAGATATTTCTAGTTCCATGATTCAAAAAGCAAAGGAAAAATATCCTGGTTTAAATTTTATTAAAGGAGATGTTCTAAATCAGGACCAGTTTAAAAACAATACTTTCACCCATATTTTATGCCTTTACTTTACTATTTATTATTTCAAGGATAAAGATGTATTTTTCCGTAATTGTATGGATTGGCTAATGCCTGGTGGTTTTTTGATTGTTCATATTGTAAATAGAGAGAAATTTGACCCGATTCTTCCTCCTGGAAATCCATTATACATTGTCTCTCCGCAACGTTATGCAAAAAAAAGAATCACTAAAACTAAAATCAACTTTAATGAATTTGAATATA
>CAZLTA010000111.1:0-5181 GCA_964562345.1 uncultured Planctomycetia bacterium | reverse complement strand
ATTAAAAGACAACTATTTGAAAGAAGGTACAACAAAAGAAGGAAGCTGGGAAATTATGAAATTATACGACGAAGAATCACTGATAGATATCAACAAAATAGGGCCGGAGGTCTTAAAAACCATATTCGGTTCTTATCCCGAATACTACCTTTGTTTATTAGACTGGCTGGACGAAGATGATATCCCGAAACAGGGCATAAATATTGACCCTCAATGGGGCGGTTATCACGGCGCAGAAAAAGATGACCCTTTTTATGAAGATAAAGAATACTCCCCCCGAAATAAAGATATGCATTCGCTTTATGAACTTTTCCTTATTAAAGGCGCTGGTGATGATAATGGACCCTTCCCCTCAAAAGAATCAACAGCTCTGAAGGAACAAAAAATAAACTATTTTGCTCAAATCATCAATCCTGTTGCTTATGCTCATTCAGGCACTCATCAAGTTCCTATCGTAGCACCGCCGCCGCTAATACCCTGGCCGCCAGGCACAATTCCAGACCCCAATTCGGGAGAAAACCCTATTAGGGACCCTTCTCCTACAGGTACAGGTTTTACGGTATATGGTGATGGAAAAGTCAACATTAATACTGCAGGAGATACTGTATTAGGAGCTTCAGGGTTCACCCCTGCTACTATAATAAGGCTGCTAACATACCGATTCAGAGGAAATGTATTTAAACAGACAGGTGCAAATTATATAATACAACAGCTTGTCAACACAAAATGCTTACTCACCAACGAGCAAGCTTATAGCCAAATTACTTCCAATATTACCAATGTTGTCAGCAAAGGAAAAATAAAAGTGAATTCTGATTATTTTCGAGCTTATATCAAATCTGAAACAACACGGGGGACAGAAAACACTGTAATTATGGTACTAAAAAGGGAACGGGTTACGGACCCAAAACCTGAGACTAAAATTAAAATTATCGCATGGTGGGAAAACTTCTATCTTCCTTAAAAAATCGGGGTTCATTTACCACAATAGAACTTTTAATGGTGGTGACAATTATGTCGCTTTTTGCCGCCTTTGCCATTCCCCAATTCAACAAAAGCTACCAGAATATTAAATACAAATCCACTGTTAATAACATTGTATCATTTTTAAGAGTGGCTCAGGAAACAACATTAACTAAAAATAATTTGATAGAAGTAAAGTTCTATCCTCAGGATAATAAAATCGAAATGAAATCAAAAAATCAACTTTTAGAAACACTCGCTATACCGGATACCGTAGAAATAGAAACAACATTATTCAGGCTTCTATTCGAACGTACCGGCGGGATAATCATCTTTGATTCCTCTTTCGAAAGCGCCGAACCTTCAGGATATTTTTTTGTTAAAGACCGCTCAAAAACTGACAGAAAGACTAAAGTAATCCTTTTCAGTACAGGTCTAATAAAGACAGACTAAATAATTTCAAAGAATAGCCGCCATATTGTTATAGCGGCATAAATAAATATTAAAAATTATCTTGCCTCAACCAGTAAGTTTCTTTTTCAACTCTGCCAGTAAACATTTTACAGTTTCATAATCAGAATTTTTAAGGAACCCTTTTCTATTTTGTAATTCTTCTGCTTTACCGTTATAAAACAATATAAGTTTTTCACCCATCTCTACTACATCCAGCAAATCATGAGTAACATAAACAATTATTATTTTATCCCTTTCGAAAATATCTTTAATCATTGTTTTAATCTTACCCTTAGTAACAGTATCCAGACTGCTCAGAGGTTCATCTAACAATAGAATACGCGGCCTGGTAATTACTGCTCTTGCGAGTGCAAGTTTCTGCTGCTGCCCGCCTGATAACTCATGAGGTAATTTATCTTTTTCGTTCATTAAATCAAATTGTAATAAAGTATTATCAATAGATACTTGCTTGTCTTTAAATTCTGAAAGAGCAAATTTTAAGTGCTCATATACAGTCATATGAGGCCATAATGCCAAATCTTGAAACACCATATTAACTTTTCTCTCATACGGAGGAATCAGAAAATTATCGTTAGAAACCAGTTTCCCATCAATGAAAATTTGCCCCTCATCCGGCTTATCTAATCCTGCGATTAACCTAAGCAAAGTTGTTTTGCCGCTTCCTATAGGCCCAAAAATAGTTACAATTTCATTGTCAATTGTAAACGAAACATCAGAAAATACACATTCTTTTTTATGGTATTTTGCTAAACACTGTGCCTCTATCATGATTTTATTTTAACAAATGGGAGTAACAGTATCAACAGAATCAAAGGTATAAAAACTTCAATCAGACATAAACTGGCTACACGTTCATAATCACCATAATGCATTATAATCTCTATCTTCATCGCCAATGTTCCCTCTCCTGGCGGGGTCAATAAAATACCTCCTGAAAGCTCCTGAAAAATAAGCAAAAAACAAAAAAACCAGGCAATTAAAATAAAAGGTTTAAGCAGCGGTGCTATTATTTTACGAAAACGAACATAGGCATTCTCTGTTACTAAATACGCCGCTTCTTTAATTTCTTTCTTAATACTCCTTATAGCATCAACCAATATTCTCACCAGATAAGGATGAAACCGCAATACTGATAAACAAATTAAAGGCACAAATGTAGCAAAGAATATTAAAAGAGGCGGTTTGTTAAAAACTTTAATCAACCCTAATCCATATATCGGCCCTGAAAGTGCAAATGGTATAAAAGTAGCTATATTAAGGGCCTTACCCCAAATGTTTTTTCGCAGATAAATAATACCCGAACAGATAATTAGAGCAAAAATCACCGTAAAAGACGCGCCCAGGACAGATAAAAAGACACTGTTTATTATGTCCGGCCAGCTCATTCGTAACTCTGCTAAAAAAACACCCCAGGCTCCAACTCCTTTCGCCAGAGCAGCAAAAGGAAGCAGAAAAACAATCGAGGTGAGACTGAAAAAGATAAAACTAAATAACCGCAAACTGTATTTTCCACTTTTCTTTATTATTCTATAGCCGGGCGTAAAATTTATCAGTGGCCTTCTACTTAAAAATTTAGCCAGCAGCAATCCTAATAGCACAGTAAAAAATACCATCGGTAAAGAAATCAGTATTGCATTTTTCAAGCTGTTGTAGGCAGCAAATTGGCTATATACCTCAAGCGCATAAACATTAACTCTCAATAATTCCGGAGCCACTGTAGAAGATATGGTTAAAATAAAGATAAGCAAAAAAGCCGCTAAAATATATGGTTTAAGAGCCGGTAACAAGATATGCCGTAAGACCTTCGGCGGTTGTACAGTCAACTGGGCCGATTCTATAAGATGAAAGTTAAACGACCTGATACCTGATATGATGAGCAGCAGTGCAAAAGGGGAAAATGAAATACCCAAAACAAATATTAACCCCGCAGGATTATGGATGGCGAACAAAGGTGTAGAAAGATGACATAATTTCATAATAATATGGCTTATTATGCCATTCTTACCTAACATTTTAATCCAGGCTATTGCACTAATATAAGGCGGGATAAAAAGCGGCGTCAAAAAAATTGGGAAAAATATTTTTTTGCCTGGAATTTTTACCATCTCAAACATACACCCTGCAATCACTCCTATAATTACAGCAAACAAACTACTGAAAAATCCTACTGCAACAGTCCTGCAGAATATTTTTACCACACGCATATTGAAAAAATATGTCTCTAAATACTGAAAAGAAACTTTTTCGAAAAAGAGAATAACTACAGGCAAAAATATTATTGTGATATAACAAATAACCAAAAATAGAAGTATAGTTTTTTTTAACAATTATCTTAAAAAAATTTTCTGAAGCGAGGGAGCATATTTTTCAATTGATTCTGCTACTTTTATATAATCTACCTGCATAACAGAAATTTCACTTACAAGCGGCATATTACCAGCTCGTCCAATACCCTGATGTAAAGGAATTTGAACCGATTTAGAACAAGCTAACTGCTTCTCTACATTATCAGACAATAAATAATCAACCAGTTTTTTTGCATTTTGAGGATGAGGAGCCCCTTTAATACACGATACCGTATTAGGAATTAAAAGAGTTCCAAAAGAATCCTGGTCAGGAAAGACCATTGCTACAGCTTGGCCATTTTCAATGGCTATATTTGCATCATCGGTATCGGTAAAACCCCAGTAAAGCTCACCGCTTGCAACCTGATCTTTTACCACAGAATTTCCAAAACTAATAATGACATTATTCTCTTTCATTCTTTTTAAAAAATCTAATGTTTGTTTTTCTCCAAAATAAGAAAAAAGAGCGGTAAATTGCGTTGAAGTAGTCCCGAATAAAGGATTGGCTATAGCACATTTTCCTTTCCATTTATTATCTGTCAAATCAAATAGTGAGTTTGGAGCTTCTGCAGCAGTTATTAAATCGGTATTATAAATTATCACTCTTGCCCTTGCTGCAAAACCAGTCCAATACCCCTCGGAATCTTTAAACTTTTCAGGAATAGTTTTACTATTCGCTGAAACATATGGTTCTAAAAGACCTCTATCTTTCAATAAAATTGTCCTTGCAATTTCATTATTCCAAAAAACATCACAATGGGGATTAGCCTGCTCAGCTATAATTCTATTAGTCAAACCGGTTGTCTTGGTAGCTTCTATATCATATACCGCCTTGACTTTAATTCCGGTATCATGTTCGAATTCTTTAAAAATAGGTTCTGAAAATACCTGATCTAAACAAACATAAACTATAACTACATTTTGTTTTTCTCTACTCGGCCAAAAAACAAAAATAAATAATATCCCGACAATTATCCCAACAGCAATTTTTTTCATTCGAGGAAAATTATCCCAAGAAATTATTGATTATTCAAGCTTAAAGATATATGCAAGAACCTGCAATACTTGACACTACTGAATATACTCGAAGAGAGGAGCAGCCTCATCCTGTCCGCCATAAGGGTCTGTTACTGTAAACTTAACCCCGGAATACCCTCCGGGTGAATCATCAGGCGGGTCCCAATAGAAAGTATTTGTATCAGAGTCAAAGGATGTTTCTCCAGGCAAAACATCTTTATTCTCCACACTAAATTCCAGGGCATCGCCATCATCATCATAGGCATAGTTATTTAATTTTACTTCCAGTGTTTCTGACCCGGTAACTCTAAATGTATCAAAATTTATGAATTGAGGAGGATGATTCCCGGGCACAACAGGAGAACCGCCTTCTGTTAATTTA
>CAZLTA010000110.1:0-5190 GCA_964562345.1 uncultured Planctomycetia bacterium | reverse complement strand
ATTCAATACAGGAATGGCCAGAGTCTCCTCATTATTGATTGTGTTTCGATAGTAGCTTAACGCCGGTATTGTCTCGCAGTGGATACTGCCGAACTGTTTAACTTCAACGAAAAAATCAAGGTAATTACTGCGATAATCCCTTACAAAAGCTTTTATATCATTGCTCAATCTTACTATAAGCGATGCTGCCGCGCTTCCTCCAGAATGAGCAAGAGCACCAATTCTTTCATTATTTATCATATCATTATATTTCAAATACTTAAGAACCAGAAGAGATTCGTAAACCCTGATACCCATAAGAGTAAATCCTTCCTGCAGCAAATATCTGCTCAGAATATTATCATACTTTCTCTCTCTAAAGTTAACCATTGCCCTAAAAAACGGAATAATAACAACAAAACCCTGCCGTACAAGTTCAATACCCATATAGTTATCCCAGAAATCAAAAGAATTACTTCCATGACCGTGAAATCCTACCACAACCGGGTACTTATTCTTTTTAACACTCGGCACCAGCATTAAGACGCAAAAAGTTCCTACATATTCATCTTCAAATAACAGCTCCCTCTCTATATAATCATCATGTATATCCTCTGATATCGTGGTAACAACAAGCTTTCTATTTTCTATATTATTCAGCAAAAAACCTATATTTAACCCTTCTATAATAATTCTGCTTAGTTTCCGGGAATCAATCTGTACTATAGGAAGATCTATATATCTAGCTTTTTTAATCTGCTCATTTAAATCCTTATCGGTTATTTTAAAACCGTATTTCCGGTTGAGCTTAGGGAATTCATAATAAGACTTTAGGTTCTCTTTGTTAGCTGCATCATAATGGATTGAAAAATCTGTCTTTTCAATTACATTTAATTTACTCTGCTTGGAAAAGCATTTAAAAGACCCTACTATAATGATCAAAACAACAAATATTATTCTTTTCATTCCTACTCCTCTATGTATCGAAGGGTATCAAACAATAATTATTCCGGAGATATAACCAGTTCGGTTTCCGCATGGGGAAAAGAAGAAATGTCCCGGATTACAAGTTTAATATTTATCGGTAGTTTTATATTCAGCAAATCAAACGGGAATCTGAGTTCCAGAAATCCCTCCTTAAATGAAATATACTCCTCATCAGCCTGGCTGCTTTTATCTCCCTGATAAACATCTTCATATTCACAATCATACTTATCTCCATATTGAGTTTTTTTCAAGATAAATTTTTTAATACGTTCTATCTTATACTCAGCAAACGGCCTGATATAAATTGTCCCGGCAGTACCGGAAAAACCTGTTGAAATATGAATACGGTAATCATAGCCTGTGTATTTATCATTTATGCCTCTCTGAACACCCGTCTTATCGCTGTTATCGGAATCTATAAAGATATACGCAATAGAACCGCTTCTCTGCATCCGGTTAAAATACTCCCTCACCCCGGGGTCTATATAAAACAGCAGGTAAAAATTACTCTCATCATACGAGATTAAGACCGATTTAATACGCAGTATCTTTTTATCCAGCGGTTTGGAAAACGAATCACGCCAGATAAGTCCCTTGGCAGCAGTTACACCCTCCTTTGCCCAATCACGGGCATCACCATCAACAATAATAGAGCCGGCTGGAACTTTTTTTATAACCGCAGCTGATGATAAACCTGTAAATATAATTCCCAGCATGCCAAAAATTAATGCTATGTTTTTCATAAAATAATCTAACTTGTTTTATAAATCCGCAATACTGCCCAAAATATCGACAAAGTTGCAATCAAAAAAATAACAGATAAAAATACTGCTGACACTTCAATTTTTAAAAACCGGGACAGATCATAAAAAACATAGATGGCAAAAGTAAGTGCAATGTACAACCCGTAAGTTTTCTTCTTCCCGACTGCGAGCATTATTCCCAGAACCATTGTGACAATCTCCAATATGGCGGAAATG
Source organism: uncultured Planctomycetia bacterium (assembly GCA_964562345.1). GTDB lineage: Bacteria > Omnitrophota > Gorgyraeia > Kaelpiales > Kaelpiaceae > Saelkia. Next base: position 3,244 of record CAZLTA010000110.1, on the reverse strand, counting down.
TGATTAATTACGCTCATATTACACCTCCTATTTTAATCAAAATTATATAATCATTTTATACTCTTTAAATAAAATATGTCCAGCTAAGTTTCACAATAATACTAATTTGCTCATAAAATAAAAAACCATCTCCATGGTGAACCTTCGAAAATATTACACTAATATTTCTTCCTTAGTAATTTATTCAAGTAAGATAAAGATACTCCCCAGCCCGGTAAGAACTTCTGACATAAGGCGCACTTTGAACAGACATAAAACCTGAATCTAAGGCATGCTTCCTGTAATACTCAAACTTCTCAGGCTCAATATATTCTTTTACCGGAAAATGTTTTAGGCTCGGCCTCAGGTACTGGCCCAGGCTTAAAAAATCGCATTCCGCTTTCCGCAAATCTTCCAATACATTAAGCACCTCTTCTTCTTCCTCCCCCAGCCCAAGCATCAATCCTGACTTTGTATAAATTCCTGGATTTATTTCTTTAACCATTTTCAGAACGTTTAAAGACCTCTCATAATCCGCCTGGGGACGAACATCCTGATACAGGCGCGGGACTGCTTCAACATTATGAGCAATAATATCAGGCTTTGCTTCAACAACTCTTTTAATCGAGCTCTTATCTGCTTTGAAATCAGGGATGAGTACTTCCACCATTGCCTGCGGATGTTTATTTTTTACAGCCAGAATAGTTTTATAAAAAACCTCAGCCCCGCCGTCTGATAAATCGTCCCGCGTAACGGAAGTTACAACAACATGCTTAAGATTAAGCTTTTTCACTGCCTCGGCAACACGGCTGGGCTCACCATAATCAACTACTTCAGGCTCGCCCGGCTCAACATTGCAGAATTTACAATTTCTGGTGCAAACTCTACCCAGAATCATAAATGCTGCCTCACCATTTGAGAAACATTCTCCGATATTTGGACAGGCTGCAGACTCACACACCGTATTCAAATTCAGCTCTTTAAGCAAAGACTGCATCTTTGATAATTTTGCTAAATCAATTTTTTTATTAAGCCATTGAGGACGCCGGATTATATTTTGCATAGTCAAACCTTTCTAACCCGAATATTTCATGAATATTATGAAATATTCGCCTGGAAGGCCGATAGATTAAATCGTCATACGATTTAATCTTGCTATCGGGGTAAGCCCGCAGTTACGTTATTTCATGTACTACATGAAATAAGCGGGCTAAATTCCATCTCGAAGTTGAATATTTATTATTCAACAGCTCATCCTTCAATTCCTCTTCCTGTTTTGTAAAACCAATCTCCTTAAAACTTAAATTAAAAGTATTTTGAAAAGATTCTTTAAGCAATTCTGCAGCTTTATAACAATCTATCTTTTTATTCAGCTCTTTATCCAACGAAGTAACATTTCTATTCAAACCGAATACATCCATGCCAGACAATTCATTGACCTCATCTGATATATCTTTTAAAGGAATAGAGCCATGCTGAAACACAATATCCTTTCTCCTTCTCTGGGCATTGCCGCCTATTTTCCTTCCCTTTATTGTAATATCATATCTTTCTTTCGCCATACAGCACAGGCCTCCGGAATCACTGCCTTCTTCCTTATACCCTGAAAACTCCGCTTTTAATTCCAGAGATTCATAAAACCTGATTAAGAACGAACATAGAATGCGGTAAGAGTCATCAACAGTCCCTTTGATATTTAAATCGCTCCTGGAACAGATAATACTGTAGGATATATCGTCCTTGTGATAAATCATCCCCCCGCCTGTCATTCTGCGTACATAGGGAACATTGCCTTCCTTTATATTATTAATAATAGAGGCATCTTGAAAATATCCGAAAGAAACACCGGCCGGATGCCACCCGTAAATCCGCAGCGTGGGGGGTATTAAATTATGAGAATACATCTGAAACATAGCTTCATCATAAGCCATATTGGTATCAGGATTGAAAAATCTAAATGGAATAAACCGCCACCATGGCTGCTTCACTTTTGAGGAGAAGTCCATCTTAAATTCAAATCTCTTGCCGCTTTTGTCTCATCCAAACGCCTGACGGGCATATTAAGGGGCGCATCGTGCAGCTTTTGAGGAGAGTCTTTTGCCAGCTTTGCCGCTTCAATCATAACTTCAATAAACCTGTCCAGAGTCTGTTTTGATTCTGTCTCAGTGGGTTCAATCATGATTGATTCTTTTACAATCAGCGGGAAATATACTGTCGGCGGATGAATTCCGTTATCGATTAAATACTTCGCAATATCCAATGCAGAAACTCCGTTCTCCTTCTGGCGTGAGGCAGAAAGTACAAATTCATGCATACATATTCTATCATAAGGCAGATTGAAATATTTTTTAAGCAAAGCCCTGCAATAATTGGCATTTAAAACAGCTTTTTCCGCTGCATCAATCAGCCCTGATTTACCGAGATAAACCATATAGGCATACGCTCTCAAAATAACCGCAAAATTACCGTAGAACGGCGCAATATAGCCGATGGAATTCCTATGACTATAATCCAGAGCAAATGTTCCATCAGACCTTTTGACTACTCTTGGGATAGGCAGGAATTCAAGCAGTTTATTATTCACTCCAACAGGGCCTGCGCCCGGCCCGCCGCCGCCATGCGGAGTTGAAAATGATTTATGCAGGTTCAGATGTACAATATCAAAACCCAAATCCGCAGGACGGGCCTTGCCTATAATTGCATTCAAATTTGCCCCGTCATAATACATCAGCGCCCCGACAGAATGAGCCAAATCAGCAATCTCTTTTATTGAAGAATTAAACAGCCCTAAAGTATTGGGACAGGTCAGCATAACACCTGCAGCATCTTCGCTCAATTTTTCTTTAAATTTATTTATATCCATACAGCCGTCAGCGCCTGTCGGTATAACAATTACTTCATATCCGGCAGTTGCCGCTGATGCAGGGTTTGTCCCGTGTGATGAATCAGGAATAATTATATATTTACGCCTATTACCGTTAAATTTATGGAATGCGGCAATAATCATGGCTCCTGTCAATTCGCCATGAGCACCGGCTAAAGGCTGCATGGTAAAAGAACTCATTCCGGTTATCTCACACATCATCTCCTCAGCCCGGTATACAACTTCCAGCGAGCCCTGAGCAAGCATACCGCCGCCGCCAAGCTGAGGGAGAAGGGGGTGTAAATCCGTAAAACCGGGAAGTTTTGCAACTTGTTCGGCAAATTTAGGATTGTACTTCATAGTGCAGGAGCCTAAAGGATAAAAATTGGTATCCACTGAAAA
>CAZLTA010000109.1:0-5229 GCA_964562345.1 uncultured Planctomycetia bacterium | reverse complement strand
AAAAACAATCTTATTATTTTTATCTATCCATATTATATCCAAAGGGATAAAAGTCGATCCTATCAGCAGGGATAAAAAATGGGTATTTACACCAATTTTAATAGGCGCGGCGTGGTTTTTAATAATAACAGGCATTATTTTGCCGTATTTAAATAAAGGCAGGCTGTACTTTATTGATGCATACAGCCATTTAGGCAATTCTATGCCCGGGATAATAAAATTTATAATTACTCACCCCCTTGAAACAGCAAAGATTGCTTTTACGCAGCAGAAGATGATATTTCTGGGGCAGTTATTTTTACCGCTGTCTTTTTTATCATTATTTGACGGTACGATTCTTATTGTATTCCCTATAATCATACAGCACCTTCTTTCTGAAAGGGCTGTTGAACATGTAATATATTTCCATTATGCGGCTGAATTAATTCCGTTCATTTTTATTTCCGCTATTTATGGCATGAAAAGGGTTCTCAAATTTCCTTATCTCAAGACCAATCCGGGTAAAAACATATTTCTCTCATGCGTAATGATAATAGCTGTGGTATCTAACATTTATTTAGGCCCCTATTTTAATTTAATATCTCGATGGGATGAATTTAAAAAAGATATCTGGGATTACCAGAAGGATAATTTCATAAGTTTTATCCCGCAGGATGCGAGTGTAATTGCAACATTTGAATTTTTGCCAAAATTAGCTCATAGAAAAAGTATTTATTCATTTCATCACGTTAGTACGGGATTCAATACTAACACAAAGCAGCCGTTTTGTTTGCCCCAGTCAACGCAGTATGCCCTCATAGACTTCAATGATTTTTTGACTTTTAAGTCGTTTTATATTCCCGGATACTCGAATGTTAATATAAAAAATTTTCTGGAGGATAAATGGGGTATTATTGATATGTGCGGCAGTATAGTTTTATTAAAAAGGAACTCTTTAAGTAAATACGCTTTCTATCAAATTTTAAACCAGATGCCTCGAATTTCCAATCCGGTTGATGCATCTTTTGGTGATGAAATAAAATTGCTGGGATATGATATTAAAGGTACGGAAAATATTTTTAAAGGGGAAAAGATTAAACTGACATTGTATTGGCAGTCTTTAAAAGGAACTCCGCATGATTATGGGAATTTGATAGATATTTTAGATGAACAGGGAAAAGTTAAATACCATTTTATAAAACCTGTTTGTTTTCGTGCATTTCCTGCATATGTTTGGAAAAAAGGAGAAATCATCAAGGAGGATTACAATCTTTTTATACCGGAAGATATAAAAAACAGTCCTTATTCAATTAGATTGGGCGTGTTTGATTATCAGTCAAAAGAGGTAAAACATGCCTCTTCATCACTCTCGGGTGTAGTTGATGATGCTGGCAGAGTTTGTTTAAGCGGCATATAGGTGAGATGTCTGCTTTGTTCAAGAACATTACTTGTTGACAAAGAATAAAAATGGTATAGACTGAATAAAAAGAGTATGGATATCTTGAATCCACAAAGTTCCAAGATGCCTGGACTTTGTGGTTTTTTTGTTTACATAGAGTAAAAGAGTAATAAAATTAAAGATAATAGAGGTGTAATGTATGTTGGATAAGTTTGAAAAATTAGGATTATCAGCTAATACGTTAGCTGCATTAAAACAGAAAGGTTTCGAGGAGCCGACGCATATACAGGAACAGGTGATACCTTTATTGCTGCATGAGGATATAGATATTGTCGGCCAGGCTCAGACCGGGACAGGTAAAACTGCTGCATTTGGCCTGCCTTTGATTGAAAAACTTACGGCAGAGGCAAAAAACGTGCAGGCATTGATTCTTACTCCTACCAGAGAGCTGGCTTTACAGGTAGCTGATGAGATTAATTCACTAAAAGGTAAAAAACGTTTAGGAATTATTGCTGTTTACGGAGGGCAGTCAATAGACCAGCAATTGCGCAGGCTGCGTAAAGGAGTGGATATTGTCGTAGGTACTCCGGGAAGGATTAAAGATCATCTGCAGAGGAAGAGTCTGAATATAAAGCAGATTAAGTATATGATACTTGATGAAGCCGATGAAATGTTGAATATGGGTTTCATAGAAGATGTTGAAGATATTCTTTCCTATACCAGCCCTGAAAAACGTGTGCTGCTTTTTTCTGCGACTATGCCTGAAAGAATATTGCATCTGGCAAAGAAGTATATGCGCGACTATCAGTTTGTCCGGGGGCGGGGGGAGCGGTTAACTGTTAGTTTGACTGACCAGATTTATTTCGAAGTTGCCAATTTTGATAAACTGGAGGCTTTATGCCGGATTATTGACAGCGAATCCGAATTTTACGGTCTTGTATTCTGCCGGACTAAAATTGACGTGGACAATGTTTCTAAAAAACTTTCTGACCGTGGTTATGATACCGAAGGGCTGCACGGGGATATCTCGCAGCCTCAAAGAGAGCGGATACTTAAAAAATTCAAGGATAAGCGGATAAATGTTTTGATTGCTACAGACGTTGCTGCCAGGGGTATTGATATTATCGATTTAACCCATGTCATCAATTATTCTCTGCCGCAGAACCCCGAGTCTTATGTGCATCGCATCGGCCGTACCGGCCGTGCCGGCAAGGAGGGGACTGCGATTACATTTGTTACTCCGGATGAATACCGCAAATTGATTGTGATTAAAAAAATCACCAAAACCGACATACGTAAGGAAAAAATTCCTGGTGTAGAGGATATAATCAAGACCAAGAAAACGCGTATTAAAAACGATATCCAGAGCATTGTTGACTCTTCCGAAGGCAGTGAATATAAAACTTTTGCTAAAGAGCTTTTAGCGGAAAATGACCCGGTCGAAATATTGGCGGCATTTATCAAACATACGTTTCAGGATGAACTGAATCCGCGTAATTACGGTAAAATTCGCGATGTTTCGATTGATATGAAAGGAACTGCGCGGTTATTTGTTGCCAGGGGTAAAGTTGACGATATGAATCCTAAAAAACTTGTTGATATGATTAAACAAATTGCTCATGTTGAGCCCCATAAAATTCGCGATGTATGTATTTTTGAGAAGTTTTCTTTTATTACCGTTCCGTTTGAAGATGCAGAAATAATATTGCGTGCCTTTAAAAAAGATAAAAAGAATACGAGGTCTATCATACAGCGTGCCAAAGAGAGAAGCTCGAAGCGTCCCGGATAGAATGTTTTTAAAGGAGGCTGGATATGAGTGCAGAAAAAAAGTTTACCGAAGAGACGGCAAAAAGCATAGGTGGTGAGCTGGGTATAACATGGGATAAATTTGATGTTGAGCAGTTCAGGCGCGGTATGGATGTTGAGCTGGAACATGGCACTTGCGACGCTAATACGAATGTTACAAATGACGATGCTTTGATGACAGGTAAAATTGCCCTGGCGCATCTTAATGAATTTCCTGATTATTACACCCGGCTTGACAAAATGGAAGAAGAAGCCGAGGAGTACTGGGGTAAAGATTAAAAGTATCTTTTGCTGCTATTTATTGCTGATCAAGTATAAAGGGAAGTAATATAATCTGATTCATAGAATCGTTAGATAAGAAATTCTTATTAACAGCAGGTTAATAAGGCAATTCTGGTTATAATATCTCCGTATTACAAATATCAGTCTGGTTTTCGGTCATTTCCTATGTGGTAAATTAAGAAAAAACTTGACACGCATTGTATAATGCCGTATATTTGGTAATGAAAACCATTGTCAATAAATAAGGAGAGTATTGAAATAATGTTAAAAATTGCCATATCCAGTGGTAAAGGGGGTACAGGTAAAACTTTTGTTTCCACTAATATTGCAGCTGTTCTTGCCGGGAAATCTGAAAAAGTGCGTTATCTGGACTGTGATGTTGAAGAACCCAACGGGCATCTTTTTCTTAAGCCCCAGATTGATAAAGAAGAGGATATTACACTTTTAACTCCGGTTGGGGTTGATGAAGATAAATGTATTAAATGCGGCAAGTGTGTTAAAGCATGTCGTTATAATGCCATTGCTATGGTAAAGGAGAAAGTGCTCATTTTTAATGAACTTTGTCATGTCTGCGGTGCCTGTAAAGTAGTTTGTCCGGTTGATGCTATCATCGAGAAAGAAAAAAAGATAGGAGTTTTAAAACATGGCAACAGTGGAGATATAGATTTTCATTATGCCCTTTTAGAAACTGCTGAAGGCGGTATGTCTCCGAGATTAGTTAAAAAAGTAAAAGAGTGTTTAGGAGAAGGAATAAATATTCTTGATTCTTCGCCGGGTACGGCTTGTCCTGTAGTGGAGACGGTAAAAGACGTTGATCTTTGTGTGCTGGTTACTGACCCTACTCCGTTTGGAGTTAATGATTTAAAGTTAGCGGTGGATATGGCAAGGGAAGTGGGACAGGAGCCGGTAGTTTTAGTTAACCGTGCTGAATATGAAGATGACAATTTAAAAAAATATTGTCGGAGCCAGGAGCTGGAGATTATCGGCGAGATTCCTGATGATAGGGCTATTGCCGAGGTTTATTCTGAAGGAGATATTGTTGTTGATAAACTTCCTCAGTATAGGGATTTATTCAAAAGGATAGCTTCCCGAATGATAGAGCTAGCGCAGAAAGAAAGGGAAGTAAAGATAAAAGTAACAACAAACAGTTATCGGGATAAAAAAGTGGTAGATAAAAGTGTACGAGATGACTCAAAAGAAACAAGGAAGCCTAAGGAGCTGGTAGTTATAAGCGGTAAAGGCGGGACAGGTAAAACTTCTCTTACTGCTTCTTTTGCGGCTTTAGCTAAGGAGACGGTTATTTCTGACTGTGATGTTGATGCTGCGGATTTGCACCTTATTTTAAAGCCTCAGGTTGTAGAGAAAGGTTATTTTAGCGGCGGGGTGCGGGTTGAGATTGAGCAGGGAAAATGTACCTCTTGCGGGGAGTGTGAACAGGTTTGCCGGTTTTCCGCCATTGAAAAGAAAGACATAGCTGGTAAGATGAAATTTTTTATTGATCCTGTTGCTTGTGAAGGATGCGGTACCTGTCTTTTGGTATGCAGGGATAATGCAATAAAGACGGAAGATGCTATTAACGGAGAATGGTTCATTTCTGATACCCGTTTAGGCCCGATGAGTCATGCAAAACTTGGGGTTGCTGAGGAAAATTCCGGCCGCTTGGTAACTCTGGTAAGAAACAAAGAATCTCAGATTGCAGAAGAAAAAGGGATGAATAATGCTTTAATTGACGGAGCTCCGGGAACAGGTTGCCCTGTTATTGC
>CAZLTA010000108.1:0-5231 GCA_964562345.1 uncultured Planctomycetia bacterium | reverse complement strand
TCCTGTTCAAAATCACATTGTAAAAATTCCTCTTGAGTTCCAAAGCGTAATCTGAAGAAAGCTGCTGGTGTTCCATTAAAGCAAGTTCCATATTTATTCTTGCTTGTTCAAGTTTATACCGCAATTCACCGCCGTATGAGAGGGGCTGTTCAAATTCTATTTCAGCTAATTTAGATATAATACCTACTTTACCGGTGGTCTCGCCTGTTGTATCAACTAAACGGATAACCGCTGTGGGGAAAAGCTGCCTTTTGGCTTCGCGGAGCTTCATCTGAGCAAGCTCATACTGCTTTGCTGCAATCTGCAAAGAACGGTAATTCTCAACTCCTATCTCAAGCCACTTCTGCCATCCTAAGATCGCCTGCCGCCATTCATCTTCATTCTGAGGGCCGATCCTCTGTTCCGGAGTAAAGCTAAAAGATTTGGGCAGTTCTACTTGTTCTACAGCACCTTTATTTTTATCTAAAACCGCTTCTTTAATTGCGGGGAAAAGAATCTGAATTTTATTTACGTCAGATACAATATTATATTTGAATGTCCTCTCTGCTTTAATAACAATGCCATCGACTTTACCGGCTTTATTCTCACCGGGTTCATAGCCCGGGTAGAATTTTACCTTTACGAACTGCAGCCCAAATGCGTTCAGCTCCAATTTTAATTGTTCCATACACAGCAGATTGCTGCCTATCAGATCTATAAAAAGCGTTTTATTCTCTTCTATCCAATAAACATAATAAAGAGGGCTTTTATTGAACGATATTGTGATAGCAAACTTCTTATCTAAAAATCCCCTTTGGACGTCTTTAAGAATAACCGTATCATCGGCATGAGACGGTTGGGGAAGAAAAAATGATACGGTTAAGACTAACCATATCATCGATGATATGGTTGATAGTTTTTTAATGTTTTTATTTATCGTTTTAAACATAACCGTATCATAACCGTATCATTAAAAATCTCTCAAAATTACGGCCTTATGTCAAGAGAAAAATTAAATATTATTTATAAGGTTATAATAAAGGTGGGGATAAGGAACGAAAAGTTACTGGGGGACCTGCTCAATGTTTAATAGTTCTTCCTGCCTAACCATGATTTGCGCCAGCCTTTCCAGTTCTTTGAGCAGGTGTTCTTGCTCTTTTGGGTCTTTTAAAGGAGGGATTTTTATAATTACTTTGCCCTGTCCGAATATTACATTTACCAAAATATCTACTTCGTTTTCTGATAGCGCCTTTTGCGGGGTCTCTTTTGTTCCTTCCTGCACTGTGATAGTTGGCTGCTGCCCGGAGCTATCAGTTCCTGCTTCCTCATGCCTTTTTACTCTCAGAAGATATTTCTGGCTTTCTTCTAAACCTTCTTCTTTTTTCTTTTTCAAAGCAGTCTGCATAATTATCGGAATGGCTTCTTCTATTTCTTTTGCCAATTCATCGGCCTTTATTTTTTCCAAAGTTTTTTCTACCCCTGCCTCCGTAATTTCAACTTCAATGGTTTCAATACCAAAAACCTCTTGCGGTAAAATGTATGTATAATAATCTCTGCCTAAAGGCGATTCCATAGCAGGCTTTTCTCCCCCGGCACTGGGATAATATAACACTTCGCTTTCCACTTTTTTTAACGGCGTATAGATAGGCTTGCTGAATTTTTCTTTACTGCCCAAACTATAGTCCCACTCGGCAGGTGCCGCGTATACCCTGTTACAATTAGAAATCAGATAAAACAATACGGCTATAATTGCGGGGTTAAAAAGAAATTTTACTGTTTTATAAAAAAGGTATCGTAATTTTGTTGCCATATATTTTGCGCAGTTCTACCAGCATTTTTGCTAATTCCTCTATTTCCTTCCTGCTTCCATCCATATTCAGGCTTTGTGCAGCCAACATAATGGCTTCCCCTTCATTATCAGAACCTGCTATCTCCTGGGCATATTGAGTAAGCACATTCATCTTGGCAGCATCATAATTAAAACCGTCAATTACAACCTGCGATGCTATATTCCAGCATAGCCGCATTACATCATTTATATCGGCTGTTTGCATAATACTATTTATATCCTCATCCTGCAATGTTTGCCAGATAAGTTCTCCATATTGCTTTGCCATCTCTACACTGCCGCTGGAACCCGGTGTAAGATTGGGTACTATTTTATGCAGCGGGGCAAGTCCCGTTAAAGGATCAAACTCATCTACTTTAACAATTCCTACCGTAAAATAATTATCGCTGCTGTCTTTTACATGGACAGCAGTAAGCGAACTTACAACTCTATCATTATCATCATATTTGTAGAATTTATAAGTAGTAGTTACTCTTCCGGGCGCCTGCTCATCATTATAGTGGACTGCCTCGACTACGCTTGGTAAATATTGCAATGTTCCTTCTTCATCATGTGTAATATGGAAATCCAGTACTGTTGTGTCTTCTTCATAACTGTAAGAAGAATCTCCTTCATCTATAGTAACGAAACGGTGATAACCTTTAGCTTCTCTGATAGTAAAATCCATGCCTGAAATCTCTTCTAGGACGGATTGTTTAACACCTTGATCATCGATGCTCTCCTGAGATGTCGTGAGAGCATAACCAAAAGCATTTGATTCCTTGTTATTAAAAGCCCACCAGTCACCGGTACATTCTAAATATTTTGCATAGGTAGTTGAAGGGGCATAATAAACATACTCTGTAGAAGGATCCTTTTCATCCATCCGTGCATAAGTCGGCGTAAGCTGTCTGGAAAACATCCAATCCGGAAAATGCGTATTTTCGTCTCTAAGAGATACATACAACGGGCGTTTTGTTACATTGTCAAGTTTATCCTCGCTGGTCATATCGAACGTAAGAGAGAAACCTTTATAGGCATGGTTCCCAGAAGTCTCTTTAATTCTTTTCATCACTTCTTCCAAGTCTTCCTTGTTCTGGATAAACTTATTGGCAAAATATTCTAAAATTTTAGTGTTGGTGCCGGAATATGTAACAGAACCGTCTTCATTAATGCTTTTACCGGGTGTAGCAGATTTGACAGGCTGGTTAAAAAGTTCAGCCCGCCTGTTTTCCATAACTCTGAAACGCTCTCTGACATAAGCTAAAATTTGTAAAGCCGAATGCAGCCCCTGATAGCTTTTTCTGGCATCTTCCCCCGCCTTCCTCTTAACAAGCATACCCTTAACCTGCGCTTCTCTGGCAAGATACTCCTCTAAAGATAATTCCGGAGAAAGTGCTTTATATATTTCTGCAATAGAACCAAATTCTTGCAGTTCCAAGGGTTTTTCATCTTCTTTGCCTTCATTCGCATAAGATGATATCCCCCATGAAAAGACACCTGTTATTATCAATATAACAATAAATTGTTTTAAAATGTTTTTCATGTTCTCATTACATTTATACCATATATCTATTAAAAAATCAAGCTACCTCAAATAAAAATTATCGAAATAAGTCCGCCCCGCTGTTTGATCGATATAACGTTTGTCTATAAAGACATTGATTTCAGCAAGTTCAGACAAATTATCCAATCCAAGGCTTGAAAGAAGAATTTCTATTTTCTGCCAATTATCACTAATCTTGGAGCTCATTTTGGTTGCGGATTTGCCATTTTTGTCTTCAAAGGTTATCCCTATGATTTTAGCATATCCTACTGACGGTTCTCCCTTGACCCAGAAACCAAAATATTGATAATCGCTAAAATCATATTCTGAAACATCAAGCCAGATCCCCCCTACTAAATCATTATCGGCGCGAAAATCATAATCCAGCGCAAATGAATGGCCTTCCTCTCCCAATTTTACCAGGTTGGATTTAGAGCCCACAAAGGTGACATGCCTGTCATGCATAAATTCTTCCCAGACACCGCCTTTAAAACTATCCTGCTCAAAATCCTGCAATAAAAAAATCTTCTTCCCGGCTGTATCCGCTGTTTCTTCTGAAGACCTTACTTTGGCACAAGAAAGAAAAATAATCCCTGTTATTAAAACAACTATGCGTATTTTCATATCGTTCCTCCATTATGAACCATTTCTGAACGATTTTCAATAGCTTTCAATTTCATTAAGATAACCCGCATATTTCATACACAGTATGAACTATGCGGGCTAACTTATTCCGAAACCACGATTTTTATATCTTTAAAAGAACAGCAGCCATTAGTAATACAGAGACAATTACTACTTCTCTCTTTATGCCTGGCCTATTTATTATACAGTATAAATAATTTGTGAACCAGCTAATTTTTCCCTTCCACAATTATAACAAACTCTCCTTTGAGAAGGCATTGTGCGGTTTTAATTTTCTCCAGAACATCAGAAACCCTGCCTCTGATAACCTCTTCATGCAGTTTGGTAAGCTCCCGCACTATGCAAACGTTTCTGTTCCCCAGATAATCCTGAATATCCTCCATAGTCTGTTCCATTCTGTGCGGAGATTCGTAAAAAATAATCGTTCTTTCTTCTTCTTTTAACTGCTGCAGCCTTTTTCTTCTTTTTCCTGCCTTATGAGATAAAAATCCTTCGAAAACAAATCTATCGGTCGGCAGCCCGGATATTGTAAGAGAAGCAATGCAAGCGCTTGGCCCAGGAAGGGAACTGACTTTTATATTCTGCCTCACAGCCTCTCTGACTAAGTAAAAACCCGGGTCAGAAATTCCGGGGGTCCCCGAATCTGATATTAAAGCAACTGCTGCCCCCTTTTTCAGTCTTTCAATAATCCGGGGCGTCTTTTTTTCTTTGTTGAAATCGTGAAAAGATTCTTTAAAAGTTGTAATCTTATGCTCCTTAAGCAATTTGCCCGCTCTCCTGGTGTCCTCGCATAAAATAACATCTGCATTTTTTAAAAACTCTATCGCTCTTAGGGTAACGTCTTTCAAATTGCCGATCGGCGTAGCTACCAGAACCAGCATGCCTTTGTCCATATAACAGCCTATTCCACCGTAACGCTCTTAGCAAGGTTTCTGGGCATGTCCATATCATATCCTTTTAAAGCCGCCACGCAATACGCAAAAATTTGCAGCGGTATTATGGTAAGTAGCGGAGAAAAAATATCGTCTATTTCCGGAATAAAAACTATTTCTTTAACATAATTCTTTATCTCAGAATCCCCTGTTGTTGCAATCACAATTACTTTGCCCCGGCGGGCAAGAATTTCCCGGACATTTGATATCATTTTATCATAGACAGGCGATTTATTGACTATGCAAACCACTCCCCTGTATTCATCTATGAGCGCAATAGGACCGTGTTTCATCTCTCCTG
>CAZLTA010000107.1:0-5237 GCA_964562345.1 uncultured Planctomycetia bacterium | reverse complement strand
TGCAACAACTAATACCTTTATTTCAAATTTCTCCAGAAGCTGTTTGATTATTTTTTTAACTGCAAGCCTTATTTTTTTTGAGTTTTCACCTATCCCGCCGGTAAAAACAACGGCATCAGCCCCTCCTAAAATACCTGCATAAGAAGAAATATATTTGGCCAATCTGTAAATAAATATCTCGCGGGCTAAATATGCTCTTTTATTTCCTTTGGATATCTCTTTTTCTATTGTCCTCATATCATTACTCACACCGGAAACACCTAATAGACCGCTGTTTCTGTTTAATAATTCTTCAACCTCCTGATAAGAATAGCCTTTCTTTATCAAAAAGAAAATTATCGCCGGGTCTATATCACCGGACCTGGTGCCCATAACTAAACCTTCCAGGGGGGTAAACCCCATGCTGGTATCGATAGATTTTCCATTTTTAATAGCAGTAATACTGCAGCCGTTCCCTAAATGACAGGTGATAAGTTTTAATTTATTTAAAGGCTTTTTTAAAATCTTAGCCGCTTCAACAGCAACATAATGATGGCTGGTACCATGGAAACCGTATCTTCTTACTTTATATTTTTTATAGAAATCATAGGGCACAGCATAGGTATAAGCATAATCCGGAATGGTGTGATGGAAAGCCGTATCGAATACGGCAGCCTGAGGTACATCTTTCAACAGTTTTAAACATGCCTCTATAGCAAGAACAGACGGCGGGTTATGCAGGGGCGCCAATTGATTGCATTTTTTAATATGTTTTAAAACATTACTATCTATCACAACCGATTCTTTAAATAGTTCGCCGCCGTGAACCACCCTGTGGCCTACTGCTATCAAAGAAGAAAAATCCCGGATTTCTGATTTTATCTCATCGAGTATCAGTTCAATTGCATCTAAATGGTTTCCTGCAGTGACCTTCCTCCTACTGCCTTCTTTGGTAAAATAAGAAACATTCTCCCCTATTTTTTCAACCACTCCTTTATCTTTTAAAAGCAGGCGCGATGAAACCTTAAAGAGGCTGTATTTTATTGAAGAACTGCCGGAATTTACTGTTAAAAACCACATCATTTAAACATCCATATTCTGAAGCTGAGCCATTATTGAAAGCACTGCGGCAACCAGGACTATTTCGCCCGCAGCGCATCCGCGGGATAAATCACTGGCCGGTTTTGCCGTGCCTAAGAAAATCGGCCCTAAAGCATCGGCATCAACCAATCTATCTACAAGTTTATAACAAATGTTACCGCTGTTTAAATCAGGGAAAACCAGCACATTCGCCCTGCCTGCCACCCCGCTATCCGAACATTTGATATCTGCTACTTCTTTAACTATGGCCGCATCCCCCTGAAGCTCTCCGTCAATTTTTAAATCCGGCCTTTTGCTCCTGGCAATCTCGAGCGCCCCCCTTATCTTATCTACGCTTTCACCGGAAGCGCTGCCATGAGTTGCATAGCTTAATAATGCTATATAGGGCTCCTGATCAAATATCTTCCTGAACAAATCTCCTGAATCTATTGCTATTTCCGACAGCTGTTCTGCTGAAGGGTTAACTATGATACCGCAATCTGCAAATACAAATTTGCCCTGATATCCAAACTTCTTATTTTTCGTATCCATT
The DNA here is from genome assembly GCA_964562345.1 of uncultured Planctomycetia bacterium. GTDB lineage: Bacteria > Omnitrophota > Gorgyraeia > Kaelpiales > Kaelpiaceae > Saelkia. The sequence continues at coordinate 3,625 of CAZLTA010000107.1, read as the reverse complement.
ATAAAACAGCTTGATACAGTATTCTTGCCTTCTCCGAGCCCTATACAGTGAATCACAGCTTTAGCCACATCTTTGGTAGTATGGCTCGCACCTGCTATTAAAGCATCTGCAGTGCCCTGTCTTACCATTAAAGCCGCGATAAAAACAGAATTACTGCGCAATATCTTTTGAGAGGCTTCAATACTTAAACCCTTATTTTTCCTGAGCTGATAGTAAATATCGGCATATTTATCAATCAAACCATCTTCAGACGGGTCAATAATTTCAATGCCTAAAGACTCCAGGCCTTCATCGTGTTTATGGAATAAAATCGGCTCTGCTATTTTCAACTTTTTAATTTCAACAGCTGCATCCTGAATTCTTTTATCATCACCTTCCGGAAATATTATTCTCGCAGGCCTGCGGGATGCCCGGCCAATTAACGCCTGCATCTACGTTTCCTCCTTTTGAGTTTTGATTGTAAAGCTTCCTCAACATAGGAAGGGATAAAATGTGAAACATCCGCTCCCAATGAAGCTACTTCTTTTATAAGACGGGAGGAAATATAAGAGTACTTCTCATTCGGCATCATAAATATAGTTTCGATTCCAGGCGCCAATCTTCTGTTGGTAAGAGCCATTTGAAACTCATATTCAAAATCCGAAATCATTCTTAATCCCCTTAAAATAATCCTGATATTCTTCTTGCGGGCAAACTCCACAACCAAACCGTCAAATGAGGAGACTTTAACGCCTTTTAAATTTTCGGAAGCTTTTTTTACCAGTTTAACTCTCTCCGGAAGAGTGAAAAGAGTGCTTTTATCTCCTGCATCAGCTACAACTACAATTATCTCATCGAACAGACAAAGCCCCCTTTTTATAATATCAAGATGGCCGTACGTAAGAGGGTCAAATGTGCCGGGATATATCGCTATTTTTTTCATAAACATGTTAACACTTTCTAACTTTTTTATGTTACTACTTTCTAACTTGCCTGTACCCGTAAGGGTGCCTGTTCCCGAAGGATGCTGCCTCCCCGCGTTCTAACTTTCACACGTTCTTACGTTCTAACATTTCGAATACAGACACTGCAGTCTCCCCATATCTTTTTTGCTTTATTAAAGCAAAAACCCCTATAACATCTGCAAAAATTTCTTTTTTATGATGCTCTGCTATAAGCAGTGAATTTTTATCTACTATATCATATTCGGATATTTCAAGCAATATAGATTTTATCAACTTCTCTTTGTAAGGAGGGTCCATAAAAACAATGTCAAACAAATTGCCTTTCAATAACCTTATTGCCATAAACACTTCTAATGGAATAACTTCGGTGTCAACATTTTTTAATTTAGAGATATTGCTCTTTATAACTTTTACGCATTCGGAGTCAAATTCAACAAATGTTGCTTTCTTTGCCCCTCTGGATAAAGCCTCAATTCCCAAAGCGCCGCTTCCGGCATACAGGTCAAGCACATTTTTATTTTTTATAACCGGCTTTAAAAAATCAAAAATAGCACGTCTTACAACAGATGAAGTAGGGGCTATTTTTGTATGCCTGGGGGTATAAATCCTCTCGCCTTTAAACATCCCCGAAATTATCTGCATTTATGTAACATTCAGCCTTTTTATACTATTAGAACAGCCAGAAAAGAAACGGAAGAGTAAATATTAAAAAAAGATGTGTATATATAATACCCTGGGATACAAACTCCGTATTGGCATTTTTATGATGCGCGATTAAAGACAGCGTGGCAGCAGACGGCATGGATGCTTCCAGCAAAACTAAAAATGAGATAAAAACAGGCAATTTAACTATTTTCAATACCAATAATACAATTAACGGCAGAAAGAGCAGTTTGGAAAACACCAAAAGCAGCAGCTCTTTAATATGACTTTTTCTGAAAACTTTAGATTGAGCCAGTATCATACCCAATAAAATCATACTTAAAGGAATGGTTGTTTCACCCAGTTTATGTATCGGCTCCATCACCATAGCCGGAATTTTACTGCCCAAACCCAGAAGAGCAGCTGAAACAGCCAGGACTGAAACTAAAAACGGCACTGATAAAAAATCTTTTATCTTAAAATCAGAATCCTTCTTCATGTAATAAAAACCAAATGAAAGCATTATTAGATTAAACCAAATCAAATAAGAAAAAATATACAAATACGCAAGCTCCCTATCGGACGACATAAACATATTGGCAGCCAATGCCAGCGGAAGATAACCTGAATTCTGGAAAGCATTAAGCAGGACAAATTCTCTCTTTAAACCCTCATTCCTCACAAAAATCTTAACAACGGTAATCCCTATTAAAAAACCAAACAAGAATATCCCGAATGAAAGAAGCAGGAAAAAAGAACAATCCTTTAGAGTATCAACTCTCAAATGCGTAAGAAAAGAATAAAAAACCAGAGCCGGCAGGCAAAGATAGAGAATAAACCTCGTTAAATCCTCAACTGTTTCTTTTTTGAAAAAATCTGCTTTTCTCAGCAAAAACCCGGTAAAAACAAGCACTGCAGTTTCAAACAGTGCTTTTAAAAGCCCCGCATTTATATTTAAATCAGCCATATATTTTCTATTTTTTATACCAGAGTTAACCCGATATATTTTATTGCCGGGAGGGGGACTTGAACCCCCAAGAGATTGCTCCCACATGGTCCTGAACCATGCGCGTCTGCCTATTCCGCCATCCCGGCGTGATTATTAAACAGTTTATATTATATTAGAAATTAAAAAGAGTCAACGCAAGAGAGAATGGGGACAATTATTCTTCAGAAGAAGATTGGATTATTGAAATTCTAAACTCGGTTTCTACCAAAGGGACTATCTCCGGGTTTCTTTTTATTTCCACTTCCTCTATATTGAGAAGATACTTAGCCTTCTGCAGAATACCAAAGAATTTAATCACATCTTGATATTTACCCTGGCAATAAATTCTGAACTGCCTGCTATAATAAGAACCGCCGGCCTCTTTTAAAGGTATAATCTCAACTTTCATCTCCTTCAACCTGTAATCTGAAGAAAACTGGTTAGAAAACCCCTGCAAAAGCTTGACAAACTCAGTTGTATCAAGCCGGTAGGGAATATACCCTGAAAACTTCAGTGTTTTGGATTCTATTCCGAGCTGTTCGGTTTTAAAAACAGTACCCTCTTTCATCATCATGTCTTTTCTTTTTGTTTCACCGTCGGCGATGTTTATTTTTTGTTCCAATTCATTTATCTGCCTCCGGATATTCTTAAACAGCATGCCAAAAACAACCAATTCGAATACTATGCCCAGAACTACAATTATAATTATCCCCAGAAAACTTTTATTGACCTTTAAAACACTTTTATTCATAATTTTCTTTTCTCTTGTACCTTTTCATCTATATATCCTGCTATTGTATAAGGGAACTTTTTAACTTCTCCAATATTGACTTTTCCGGAACGCTTAATTTCAAATTTCACATCTTTGAAGAAACTCGATTCTTCCAACCCCAACCGCACCTTTCTCAGAGTTAATTGGGTATCCGGAAATGTGCCTGTATATTCTCCATCAATCTGAAATACCATTTTCCCTTCTTTGTTAAAGCTGACCCAGACACTATCAATAAGCATTTCAGGGGCTGTTAAATTACCCATTTCCAACAATAACTTC
>CAZLTA010000106.1:0-5271 GCA_964562345.1 uncultured Planctomycetia bacterium | reverse complement strand
CCGTGTCTCAGTCCCCATGTGGCTGATCGTCCTCTCAGACCAGCTACCCGTCATTGCCTTGGTAAGCCGTTACCTTACCAACAAGCTGATAGGACGCGAATCCATCCTTAAGCAGAACCCCGAATAATCGAGGAACCGTTTGTCCTTCTAATATGCATTAAAAGGAATTATCGGGTATTAGTTCCGATTTCTCGAAATTGTCCCCGTCTTAAAGGCAGGTAATCCACGCGTTACTCACCCGTCCGCCGCTATCCGCCCGAAGGCGGATCGCTCGACTTGCATGTCTAATCCACGCCGCCAGCGTTCGCTCTGAGCCAGGATCAAACCCTCCGAAAAAGATTTGAACCTTAATGTTTTTCTATATGCCGCATTGCCGACCTAAATTTCAAAGAACAGAATTCCAGATAAACATTAATTATATCGTAGAATATTCCTACTGTCAAGAAAACAGCAGTATCTTTTTTGAAACGAACACAAATTATACCGTTTATCCGGATATTGTCAAGCTTTTATTGAAGGCTGCTGCAGTCTTTAAGATTAATCATCCTCCAGCAACTCCAGATGTTAATCCCAGTCTTAAACCAATTCGACTTCAATGAATAAAACAGCATGTCAGGATCACCCAGCAGCGGCAGCGGAATGCTTAAATACAGCCCTCCGGATTCAGATTTCAGAACAACTCCCTGCCTGCTGATTTTATGATCCTGATTATAAACAAACCATTTTTTAGAATGAATGACTATCCTGATTTTTGGCATATCTTTAAATGCCTTTTTCTTTTGATAACCGAATAAGTAAACTGTTGTGTCAGAACCTCTCATTTTTGAAACATGTTTTAAAAAATCGATGTCAATGTTTAACCGGCTGTTCCCGCAATTAAAAGAACTTTTTTTTATTTCTCTTTCACCCTTAAGGGTATAAATAGAATTTTCAGTTAAATCAATGTCTTTAAAATCTTCTGAAAATATTTCATTGCACCGGGCAAAAGAGAGCAGATAATTTTTACTGTATGCTACCTGAGACCTGAATTTCATAATAGCCTGCCTTTTCTCCTCCGCTTCCTGAAGATTTAGATGAGAACTGAACCAGGTTAAATCCAGTTTGGCTATTTTATTCGGCAGAGAAAGCATTTTGTCAGGGTGAAAACCAGCCGGAACCGGCCAGCTGCGGTAATGCACAACGTAAAGATAAATTTCAGGTTTCTGTATTTCGTTTTGCAATTCCAGCAATGCAATTTTAAGAAATAAATAGGCCGCAATATGGTCTCTGTGCTGGTCCAAAGGATGGGAACAAAATATCTTAGTCGGCTTAAATTCTTTAATTACGCTCTCAATATCTGCTAAAACAGCATCGCCGATATACGGCGCATTTAGCGTCATGCTTTCTCTTTCCTCTACTCGGCAAAGTCCTGTTAAAGAATCTCTATATTCATTGCCTTCACCCCAATAGCCAGTAAATATCTTTCTCGTTCCTGAATCCGGATAATCCAAGAATACAAGATGCTGCTTATCCAGTCCCAATACCCCCGCCGCCTCTATTGATTCCTGCCTCCTGATATCACCTAATTGTATAAATTGGCGCTGTTTATTTTTTAACGGTATTTTCTTTTCATACATCATTAGAGCTATCGGATTGTGTTCTCCTTCTGTCACATACAAAATCTTTACCTGCGCTCCGACATCTACCGCCTTCTGAATAATCCCGCCGGCTGCCAAAACTTCATCATCGGGATGAGGCGCAAGGATAAGTATCCTGTCGTTTTTTGCAACTGATAAAACCGCAAAAGATTTTTCAGGCTCTGCCGAAGAAACCACTGCAGATATTCCCAGAATAAATAATAGCAATATTGAAGAGTGGATTATTTTTCTAAAAAACCAGCCCATAACTATTCCCGGGGAAGCGGCTCGCTTATTACAACAATGCGCTCTCCATTTTTGTATACGATGCGATTTTTACGCTTGCCGTTTGTAATATTATTAATGCGTTCTAACCCCTGCTCCTTAATTACACAAATAATATTTTTTTTACTCAAAAAAAAATTTTCGATTTCTGAATCTTTGCTCAAAATATCTATCGGGTGCGGGGTATAAAAAGTATGCTTGTCGTAATTAATTACCGCCACCGGCCAGCCGGTATAATAGTACACTCCCCGCACAAACATCTTATCGCAAAGAATCTCTTTTTTTACAGGCTCCTCTTTAGACAGCCGCGATAAAAGCATTTTGTCTGAAAACGACCCTTCCAGACGGGGTGCAAGATAATTAAAAGTTAATACAATCACCATAAATACAGCCGCAAAATTTATTATCAGAGCTCCTTTAACCTTCTTTTTAAATAATAGAATCGGCAAACTGCATATGGCAGCAGCAAAAACAATCTCGATGATTAAAGACGGAATAAACAATTCCGGAAAATTTCCATTAATCCAGACCAGAGAATAAACAAATGCTCCCAGAAAAACAAGGGTAAGCAGGATAGAGATTGAAAGAATAAGCTTAAATTTCTTACCGCTGTTAAAATTAGATTCTATATCCGCAATTTGGACGGCAAATAACAGACACAGCGCAGGGAATAACGGCAAGACATAACTTGCCAGTTTTGACTGGGCAAATGTAAAGAATACCAGCGTAAAAGTAAACCAGCAATACAAAAACAACACCGAGGGAGAAAAACCTTTTTTCTTTCTGAACATAAAAGGGAACAAACCGCTCCAGGGAAACATACCCAGGAAAATAACCAGCAGATAGAAATACCAGTGGTTAAAAGACCTGTGCTCGGCAGTAAAAAACCTCTGGATATTCTCATGGACAAAAAATCCATAAATAAAATCGTGCCCGTATTTCAACGATGCGAAAATATACCAGGGCAAAGTAACTGTAAGAAATGCCAGCCATCCCTGCCAGTTAAAAAGAAACTTCCTCAGCAAACTCCACTGTTTCTGGACAATAAAGAAAAACGCAATTACAAAAAATGGAATTATTATGCCGACCGGTCCTTTAGTCAATACGGCTAAACCGGCGGAAATATATGCCAGGATATAAAAGTTAGTCTTATGAGTTTTGGTATAACCCGAATAAAAAAAGAACATACTCCAAAGAACAAATACTGTTAAGACGATATCTGTGAGCACACCTTTGGAAAGGCCGATATAAAGAAAACTGGTAGCCAGCATTGACGCCGCATAAAAACCTATCTTGCGGCTAAACATCAATTTCCCCAGCAGGAAAGTAATTACAACTCCCAGGGCTCCGAATAAAGCAGGCCATAATCTGGCTGCGAATTCTGTTATCCCGAACAGTTTAAAGGCTGAAATAATCAGCCAGTAAACAATACCGGTTTTTCAAACTGGGGATGGCCGAACATAAAAGGAGCCGCAAGATTGTTGGTTTCAATCATCTCCTTTGCTGTCTGGGCATAAAATGTTTCATCAGGGTCAGTAAGCCCGACATTACCCATTCCGTAGGAATATATCAGCAATGAAAAAACAGTAAGAAATAATATAATACCAATGTTTTTATACATAAAACAGACTCCAGCATATATTCACTTAATTTTAAAAGAGATACAATGAAGCGTTATCTTACCACAATTCCTCTTTAAATAAAACTTTTTTTGGTTTGAAAGGCGCTTTACCTTTATGACACCAGAAAAAGTTTCTGAAAAAATAGAGCCAATATTGTTCTTTCAAGGTATCAACCACAAAGCAATTCGCAGTTTTCTTCCTGCCAATTAAAGGCCTTTGAGTAAATATTTCATCAAACAATTCTTGAGCAGATCTATCCAGTCCGCTATTAGAAATACCGCCTAACATCTTCTTTATAAGCTGAATGTTCGACGTATAATTATTAAATGGCTGACATTCACCCCTCCCGGCTGAGGCAATATTAAAACCATAAATTGCTATTTCACCTTTTAGCTCAGAAACTTCCAGGTTGATTTCTTCTTCCCCTTCATATAAACAGACTAAATTTATCCGATTATTACCGCTAATATGGTGCTTCGACAGGAAACTATCCATATTATTTTTCATCCATAATAAATGCTCATTGATAAAATCAGTTTTATTATTTTCTAAAACTTCAATCAGAAAAACACCCTCTTCTTTTACGGCTACCGCATATAAAGGATACCTGGCAATTAAAACACCGTGGGCGATTATTTTAAATCCTAAATCCTCGATTATACTATCTATTTTTCTCTCTTTTAAAAACATGTCTATTAATGTAGAAATACATCACACCGGATGCAATAGTTAAAAAAATTGTCAAATACATAAAACCGAGAATTAAAAACCGGATTTGTAAAACATAATCCTGCAAAAATCCATAATTTTTTAAACAAATAAAAATTAGAATCAGATACACCGCAATCATTTGCGATACCGTTTTATGTTTGGCTATTCTGGAGGCAGGAATTGATTTTCCAAAACCTGATGCAACCAGTCTTAAACCTGTAATTAAAAACTCCCTCGCTAAAATAACCATAACCATCCAAGCAGGTATCAATTTCATTTCTACAAACGCCACAAATGCGCCTATGATAAGAATCTTATCTGCTAAAGGGTCAAGAAAAGCGCCGAAATCCGACGTTGATTTCTGCCAGCGCGCAATTCTGCCGTCGAAATAATCCGTCAATGAAGCCAGGGCAAATACCAGCATCGCTATGAAATTAGAATCTTCAAACGGCGCCAATAAAAAGAATAGAAATACCCCGGCCAATATTATTCTTGAAACAGTTAAAAAATTAGGCAATTTCTGCAAAAAGGTCATATTCCACACTATCCTTTATAACAACATCTACAAAATCCCCGGCTGTTATTTCAGCACCATTGTCTATATAAACAACCCCGTCAACTTCAGGAGCATCACATGAAGTCCTCCCAATATAATAATCCTTCTCCTCCTCATCTACAAGAACTCTCATCCTTCTGCCCTGAAACTTTTGATTTACTTTTTTCGCAATCTGATTCTGCGTCTTCATCAATATATCAAACCTGCTATTTTTTTCCTGCTCAGAAACCTGGTGAGGAAAATCAAACGCATCTGTCCCTTCCTCCCTGGAATAAATAAAACAGCCCAGCCTTTCAAACTCAATCTCTTTTATGAAATTTATAAGTTCTTTAAAATCTTCATCCTCTTCTCCCGGAAACCCGACAATAAAAGTAGTTCTGATACAAATTTCTTTTATTTCTTTTCGCAAGCGCTGAATTAAACCGTAAATTTCCCTCCTGCCTCTATTCCTCCTCATAGCCTTCAAAATCCTGCCGTTAAT
>CAZLTA010000105.1:0-5283 GCA_964562345.1 uncultured Planctomycetia bacterium | reverse complement strand
TAGAAGAAGTTCTTTACCCCTTTGTTTTAAATCATGGATTGGACCTGATGCAGTTGGTTACTGGTGTGTTACGGGATAGAAGTCTCTCATTCGGGGTAATGGATATTGAGCTTGAGCTTTTTCGTGATTTCATTGTTGAGACGGTTTCGGAAAGTTTGGGAGGCGGATAATAATGAAAAAAGGTATATTATGTTTTGTTTGTGTAATCTTGTTTTTCAGTCCGGTGATTGGTAGTTTTGCTCTGGAACTTACAGAAGATATACACATGCCTGTTTCAAGCGATAGTAGACCTTCAGCAGGCGAGGATATAACGTATGATAATACACCCTCACCGCTTTATTTAAACGAAGCAGCTTTAAATCTTTCTTCAACTGGGGATGTATATACGACACAGTTAAATGTGCAGGATGGAATTGTCAATGTGCCGTTGCCGGGTACTGCATCTTGTAGAATTTATCCTGTTAATACTTCAGATGGCGAAGTGATGGAAATAGAAGTACCGGAAAATTCCCTGATTTATATCATCCCGCAGATTACGGGAGAAGCCAGCAGTTTTAATGATGTGCAAAGAATGCTAAAAAATAACAAAAGTGTTATTATGAATTTTCCGGGATTAGGGTTGTGTGAGATAACAGAAGCATTACCTGCGGTCATAAGATTTGATGATTGCCAGGCAGGCTTTGACGATGCTTGGAATACAAACGCACCTCTTTTAAAAGAAGTGCATCCTGGCTGGTATAAAGTTTATAGCGGTGTAAGATTACTTGCTGCAAGTTGTACCTGGATTGGCAAACAAATGTATACATTGATTCACGAACAACGGCAACCGCATTTTGTTGTAAGGCCGCTATATGCAGCGTCTAATGCGTATTTTGATGGTGATACATTTGAGTTTTTATTAAGTCGCAAGACATTTGAAGACCAGGTATTAAGTCATGATCCACGTGTTTACGGAACGCTTGATGGAGTAGAAATTCAAGGTGTGGATATGGTTCCTATTAGGGGAACTTCATCTAATCGTCTATATAATGTTTCGACAGGAGGCAGCATGTTTATACATGCTGATACTCCGGTATATGTCGGTGTATTCAATGATGTAAAATTGGGTCCAGCTGAAGCAGGAGAAAAGTCGGTGACTCGCTGGATTTTACCCGGGCTTAACGGTATTTCGATGAAACAGGCCGGGGATGGTTCCTGGATGATAACTGATATAAAAACAGGAGAATCATTTGCAATTGAATCAGAAAATCCGTTTATATTGTCGAATTTAAATCCTGCAATCAATATGGGAATCAATATAGGAACGATTACAACTAATCAGGGTGTATATACTTTAGCATTTGATACAAATAATATTTTATGTGCTATTTATAAAGACACAGGTGATTCTTTTTTAACCGAAGGATTTAAATTTTTGGGCCGGGATATAACTATTAAATGTGACAAAAAAGTAGATATGAATCCTGATATTGTTTTTAATGTATTAGAGGCTCTTACAGAAAAACTTGATCCCAGCGTATACTTTATCTTTGACGGTATAGAGAATGTAGAGGTTGTAGATACAATTGAGGATGTTCGAACAGAAGAAGGAATACATGAGGTGCCTGGGGGGAGTATAGCATTCAGAAACAATAATACTGTTATATTTACAGAAGCATCTATCCAGTTCTTTAATTCACTTCTTCAAGATACCGGTTGTTCAGAAGAGGATGTTGTTTCTGATTTCTTCTGGACTTTTGCTGAAAGATATCTATCGTCAAATAGTATCATAAAAAATTCTAGTACTGATGAAAGTGGAGTGGCTCCCTATGGGTATTTTTCGGGTAATACAGGGGATAATAGAACTTTACTCAGCGGTGCGATGCATCTAATCAACAAATACACAGAATTGTTTGCAGGTGATATGCAAACAATAGAATATGGGTGGGCAGGTTTAATACCATTTACTCAATTACATCTGGGAGGAGATTTAGTACAATCCGACGACGGGAGTTGTTACTGGGCACCGTATGGAATGGATCTTAAGAATAAAGGTCCGCATTTAGGATTTCTTTCCCCAAATCCTAATTTATATGTAACGGCTGAAGAAAATCAAGCGGAGGAGTTTGTAACGGAATATGATATGCTTGAGTATATGTTTACATTAGCAAATAAAGGATTGGGTGCTTTTGGAGCATTAATCAATCCTTTCGATTCTTCTTCTCCTGAGCAATACAATTATCTTCATCAAAATTCTGAAGGTCAATTTTCATATGACCCTTCATATCTTATAAAACTTGTGTTTACTGCTGAAGCTGATATTCGTTTGACGGGATTTGAGAATGCTTCAGAATTTGTGGATTGGATTGAAAGGCAAATTGCTGGGGATGATGGTATTAATTCTGATAGCGAGGCAGATGTTTTTGTTGTAACAATGGATAAGGTAAGGGGAATAGAGAGTATGCTAATGCAATCTTTAGGCAAAGGTCTTGTAACAAATGGTAGATTTCCGGTATTTAATGAGTTTTTCAATAGATACCAGGGATTGTATGAATTGAAAGAAGGTAGATATTTCCCTTCGGAGGTTGAATACGGTACATATTTCACGTTACATGAATTTTTAAATATGGTAGAAGATTCTAAAAGTTATTTAGATCATTCTTCTGGGAAGTACGCTTTCAGAGCACCCAAACCTGAACCTGAATATGGAGATAGCTTTGTTGGATTTATGCCTACTGGCAATTATGGTCAAGAAGGTGCTGGGGTAAAAGACGATCCTTGTAAGATTACAGAATATTTTCTCTTTAGTGATTATTTAACTCCTTATTACCAACAACCTTATTATAAAGTAGTTATGGATACAGAGAATCCCCGGAAAATGATTGTAGAATATCATATGCCAGATATAGAATGGGGGCCTGGAGAGAAGTGGTATTATGAATTTGAGTTTGAAGTTACAAAACCTCGTGAGCCATATGTTTGCCAGTGTCCGTATCCTACAGGAGCCGATGAGGCACTCTGGTGGAGTATATCTTTACCTTCTGTTGATGGGTATCAGTTAGTGCGTTATGAATTGAAACAGTTGAAAAGATAGGAGTAAAACTATGAGAAAGCGTAATATATTAATTATAATGTTAATGATAGTTTCTGTATTGATTGTCAGAGATGCTGTTTCTTTAACACAAGAAGATATGGATAAGAAAGAGGCTATTATTACATTTGATACAAAGGTGACCTTAAAAGACATCTATAATTTTCTTCGTAGCTATGAATTGAATCCGTTAAATGCTTTCGAACGCAATACAGAAAGAGTATTTTTAATAAGTTGGAAGACTGTAGAAAGCGTTGATGAAATGATTGATAAACTTCAAAAAGATAATAGGGTAAAGAATTGCATGCCGAATTTTAGGATGCAGTTACAAACAGAAGATTCGATTGATTTTTCTGTAATAATAGAAAAAAATAAAAAGGGATTTAATTCTGATAACTATGGGGATTATTATATTGCCGATGCGTTACTGTATCGTGATTGCTTAGACGTTGTTAATCCCAATCCAGTAGTTTCTGATGTGACTGTTATCTATTTAGATAGTGGTTTTGCTACTTCAGATATTGTAAAGCAGTTACGGTCTCAAGGATGTAGAATTGGAATTGGTGGCCAGCGTGGATATGGCTTGGATATTGTAAATGATTATAATGAAGAATTCCCGGACTTTAACAGTTATGGTACGGATGAAGAATGGGTGAAGGCGTATAATAAGTGGTTAGAAAATCCAGTATCTGATTCTAATCCTAGGGATTCTGATGGGCATGGAACGTTTGGCGGTATGTTGGGGCTTGCTTATGGATGTAGAATTTTACCTGTAAAAATTACAGAAACTCACGATAATTTTGGGGTTTATCCGTTTATAAAAGCTTTAAGTCAAATTAATAAAATGATTGGAGATGGAATATTGACTGGTGATATAATAATCAATATGAGTTTTAATTGCTTTTCTGACGATTCAATAGGAGAGAATACATATGCTATTTTCGAAGAATATTTCAATAGTTTCATGAAGCCGCTCGAAGATAAAGGGTGTTTGATGTTTGCTGCGGGATGTAATCATACAAAAAATGTAGGCAGAGAGGTGTTTTTTGGCACATTAGATGGTATTACGTTAGTTGAACAATCTAGTTTTAGAACTTATGGGCAGAGAGATGTAGATATGTTTGCTCCCGGAACAGCTTTTTCTTATAAAGTTTCTGATGGCCAAGTGTATGAATGTCAGGATTCTGGAAGTTCTATATCAACTTTTATCACTTCAATGCTTGCAGCAAATATTTGGCAGAGAAATCTTAATTTAACAAAAGGGCAGATTGAAGCAGCGTTGTTAAGCTCGTCTTTCGAGTCAGGGATTTTAAATGTAGCTTTAGGAAATACACTTTTGGATGAGGAAATGCAAGATTTTAAATCTGTTATATCTGAACTTGGCCATGTGTTGTCTTGGGATACTGTTAATGTTGACCAAGCTATAGCCCAATATAAGGAAATCGTTTCCACTTTGATTACATCCGAGAGTTTAGCTGGTAATCAAATGCAACGGGGATTAATTTCTTATTATAGAGATATTTTTGAAACGGAACTTGAGTCTATAAAAAGTGGAGGGATAGAAACTGTTAAAGAAAACTCCATTATTTTGAGTATGTATAATGAGTCAGAGGTTCTTGTATTGGATGCATTGGCAGCATCTCGGATAGCTACTGTATATCAAGGTTTACATTCAATAGTTACAGGTATAGAAACACATGATGTTGAAAATGTTCGATATGGGTTTGATAACCTGATTAATGACCTTAAAATAACTACGGAAATAGAGAGATGTAGGGACAATGATATTAATTATGATTTTGATTCGGTCATTCAACGTTTACCCTATATGGATATTAATATAAGCAATTTAGTACAGTTAAGAGATAGAGTAATTACTGATGTTGAGACGGGAACATTCCTTGACATTGCTAATATCATTAACGAAGTAATGGATGAGTTTGTTCCATTTTCTTGTAATGTTCCAAGTGAAGAGAGTCTTTTTACAGAGTCTGAAGTGGAGTTTTTCCCTTCGGTGAGTTTTGATAACAGCTATGGCATGACAGAACCAGAGTTCTGTGGTACCTTTATGTTCTAAGATATGAATAAAATATTTTCACTTACATTTTTTATTATATTTTTTGTTGTATTGCTTAACCCTGTTTTTGCAGATGTTATACAAGAATCATTGGTATATTCTATCAATTCTCTATCTGAACAGTTTAGTTATTCAA
>CAZLTA010000104.1:0-5311 GCA_964562345.1 uncultured Planctomycetia bacterium | reverse complement strand
AAGGAGCACCTTCGACATCAACTCTTTTGAAAGCAATACCGTGATTAACACCGGCAGGTTTAATTTTTAAAGTAACCCGTTCATTTGTATGCAAACCTACGCCTGAAATAGAAATTGCTTTTGAAATAGTATGCTGATGCTCCATTTAAGATGCTTTCACTCTTAGATTTTTTAATTCTTCTTCCAGCTTTTTGACTTTTTCCTGCAGCCCTTTAATACATTTATAAACCTCAGGCAATCTCTGGACACAGGCATTAATTCTTTTAGCAGTGCTATGAGGCTTGGCAGGATAACCTGAAACTACTTCACCGGGAGGAACAGATTTTGTAACCCCGGCCTGAGCCGCAACTCTGGCATTATCTCCAATCGTAATATGGCCTACAACACCGGACTGGCCTGCCAGAATTACACCTTTGCCGATTGTTGTGCTTCCTGAAATACCGGATTGAGCTACAATTATAGAATTTTCTCCTATCTCAACATTATGTGCAATTTGAACAAGATTATCTATTTTGGTTCCTTTTTTAATAAAAGTTTTACCGAAACGTGCTCTGTCAATAGTAACATTGGCACCTATTTCAACATCGTCATCAATATAAACCGTCCCAATCTGAGGAATCTTATAATGGACATCCTTAACAGTTGCATATCCAAAACCATCACTGCCGATTACAGTTCCAGAATGGATAATGACACGGTTTTTAATAGTAACTCTTTCTCTTATAGCAACATGAGGATGTATTAGACAATTACAGCCTATTTTACTATGATGCCCGATATAAACACCGGCATGCAATATCGTATTGTCTCCGATAACCGCTCCGTCAGCTATTACAACATAAGGCTGAATGCATACATCTTTTCCCAATTTTACATTCTCAGCTATTGCTGCAGTAGGATGAACTCCCGGCTCTATCTCCGTCTCACTGGGAGCAAAAATAGAAACCAATTTGGAAAAAGCAAGAGAAGGATTTTCTGTTCTTATTAGCGGTTTATCCGCACTGTCAACTTCGCGTGATGTAATAATTGCCGAAGCATGCGTTGTATTTATCAAAGAGAGATATTTAGGATTGGCCACAAAAGTAATATCCCCCTTCTGAGCCTCCTTTATTCCAGACATACTCCTAATAAGCACATTCTCATCACCTATAACCTCACCGTCAATCAATTCCGCAATACGGGCTAAAGTCATATTGATAGAAGGACGAAACCCATTTTCATCATAATTAGACTCTGGACTCACTATTTTTCATCCTTTTTATAATTTTTATTCAAATATTCTATCACTTCATCGGTAATATCAAAACCCTTATTCTTATATAAAAGAGCCCTGCTGTTAAAAATAATGCTGTATCCTTTTGATTTACCATACTCTGCAATTACTTTATCTATTTCATCTAAAATACCTTTTATAATTTCATTTCTCTGACGCATTAAATCCACCCTTACCTGGCGGTCAAACTGCCTCAGCTCTTCCATTTTTTTATCCAGCTTGGCTTTCATCTCCCCTTTTTCCTTATCACTCATTAAATCTATGTCTGCCTTCATCTGGTCTATATCTTTAAGCTTGGCATCTATCTCATTTTGTTTCTCTTCACCAACTTTAGTAAGCTTCGCTTCTTCATCTTTAGTCTTCTGGTATTCGTTAAAAACCTTCTCCAAATCTACAGAAGCATTCTTTTCCGCAGCCCAGCAGCTGCTTGTTAAGCTCCCGACAAACATTAAAAGCACTATCACAAAAATACCTTTTTTCATCCCTTCCTCCTTTTAGAATTTATGTCCCATACTGAAATGAAGCTTGCCGCTTGGATCTTCCGGGTCTGTATCCAAACCATAACCATAATCCAATTTAATAGGCCCTACGGGCGTCTTTAACCTCACACCTACTCCAACACTGGATTTATACCCGCCGGATCCAAAATCACTCTTTTTTGCCCAAACATTACCGACATCATAAAAAACAGCTCCTTTAATATTTTCAAATAGAGGGAAATTAAGCTCTACATTACCGACCAGCATAGCTTCCCCTCCCACAGGGTCATCCGTTTTAATCTCGTCCTTGGGACCGATTGACCGTTCATCATAACCTCTAATACTATAAGCGCCTCCTACAAAGAACCTTTCATACAACGGCACTTTATCGGTATCGCCGCAGGTATTTATTATACCAGACCTGAGTTTGAAATTTAAAATCCAATTTTCACGCAGTGAATAATAATAGCTGAATTGGTTCTGCTGGCGGATAAAATCCACATCCCCCCCTATAAAACCGCCTACATCCTCAAGACTTGTATTAAAATAATACCCCTTTGCCGGGTCAAACATATTGTCTCTTCTATCCCGGGCAAAAGTCAGCTTTATAGAACGTAAATCCTTGGAACCAGCCTCCTCCTTTAATGCATTAGAAACGTCCTCGGCAACATTGGATATCTTAATCGTATCAAATCTTGTCTGCAGAGAAAGACTGTTGTATTCCGAAATTTCTTTACCTACTCTAAAAGCAATACCTTGTTTCTCTTCATCCCAATCATATCCGACATCCCTTTCTTTATCCCGGCTGTATTGATAAAGGTCTGTTCCGAAAAGATATGGATAACCGAAAATCCAGGGATCCGTAAAGCTTAAATTGTAATCATTCCTTGTAGTACCCATTTCTGTGCGCAAAGTAATATTCTGCCCCGCCCCTGTAAACGCAGGCGGATTGGCTATATCAAAATTCCTCTGCGAGAGTTCTACAAAACCAACAAATTCATCCACGGAGCTGTACCCGGCCCCAAAGCTGAACTCACCAGTCTTAGCCTCTTTTACCCTGACTAATAAATCCTCTTTATCCGCCTCATCCGTAGGCAAAACATCGAAATTAATCTCTTCAAAATATCCCAGGTTTTCCAATCTCTGGCGGGACCTTTTTATTTTATCGCCGTCAAATTTATCACCGGGGTGCATTTTTAGCTCCCGCCTGATAACAACATCCTTTGTTTTAACATTCCCTTTAATATCTATCTTATTCACATAATAGATATCTTTCGCATCTATTTTATACATTATGTCTATCAACCCTGTTTTGGGATTTATTGACGGCACTGTTTCTATAGCAGCCTTAATATAGCCTTTGTTAAAATAAAAATCCTGAACAGCCTGGGTATCTATTTTCAAAGCCTGATAGCTGAAAACGTCATTCTTCTTTAACTTCAACACCTTTATTAATTCCTCATCAGGAAATGCCTTGTTCCCTTTGACTTCCATATTTCCAACCTTATATTGTCTGCCTTCGGCAGCAAGAATAGACAAAAACACTCTTCCTTTTTTCCCTGATTTAAACTTTGAATCCACCTTAACATCTAAATAACCGTTTCTTTTATAAAAATCAGTAATCCTCGCCAAATCTTCCTTAAGCACATCCTCTTTATATGCGCCTGAACGGAACCATGTCTTGGTTCTGGTCTTTAGAAGTTTTAACACCCTTTTCCTCTTAAAAGCTTCAACACCTGAGATATCAATCCTGCGTATCTTAACCCTGCTTCTTTCATTAATAATAATCTTAACTTTAGCTCTATTAGTCTTCTCATCAACATCCAACTTATAATCTAAAGAAACTTCGGCATAACCTTTTTCCAGATATTTAACTTTTATCTCCTCCATATCTGTTTTCAACTGCCATTTATCTAAAAACTGGCCTGATTTAGTTTTAATCAATTGCTGAAGTCTTTCTTCTCTGAAGACACGGTTCCCTTCAAAAACCACCCCGGAAACATAAGGCGATTCTTTAACATAAAAAAGTATGACAACACCATTTGCTGCTTCTTTAGCATCTACCTGGACATCTGTAAAAAATCCTGTGGCATAAAGCCGTTTGATATCCTCATCTATTAATTGCTGGGAAAAAACCTGTCCCGGCCTAACCTTGACCTTGGCAATAATAGCAGATTCACTGACATTTGTATTCCCCACGGCTTTAACATCTAAAATGGCAGGTTTATCCTCTGCCGAACAATACGAAAACATTGCGGTTAAAAACAGACCCAGAATTAGAACCATTGTTTTCACTTTCAACTTAAATTAACCTCCATTTTATAAAGATTTTCGAATCTTGTATACTCTTTTATAAAGGCAAGCTTGACAGTACCCACAGGGCCATTTCTCTGTTTGGCAATCATAACCTCGGATAACCCGGTATTTTCTTCGGTAGGATGATAATACTCTTCTCTGAACAATAATACCACAACATCAGCATCCTGCTCTATAGCGCCGGATTCTCTCAAATCCGATAACTGCGGCCTATGGTCCTGCCTCATCTCAGCTGCCCGGGAAAGCTGGCTTACAGCGATAAGAGGAACTTTCAACTCTCTGGCTAAATCCTTTAAACTGCGTGAAATCTCTGAAATTTCCTGCTGCCTGTTTTCAAATCGGCGGGCAGACCTCATTAACTGCATATAATCCACAATTATAAGTTTAATATCATGATGAGCTTTAAGCCTTCTTGCTTTTGCCCGTAATTCCAGAATACTTGCTCCTGCAGTATCATCAATGTAAATCGGCGCATCCGCAAGTTTACCAGCGGCATTCGTAAGTTTAGGCCAGTCTTCCGGGGTTAAAAATCCGCGCCTTACTTTATGACCATTAACATGAGCATGAGAACATAGTATTCTATGAACCAGCTGCTCTTTAGACATTTCAAGACTGAATATAGCAATCGGCAAATTCTCTTCCAGCGCCGCCTGCTCAGCAATACAGCAGACAAAAGCAGACTTGCCCATAGAAGGCCTCCCGGCAACTATTATTAAATCAGAATTCTGCAATCCTGCAGTAAGCGAGTCAAACTCAGTATAGCCTGTTGGAATGCCTGTAAACTGGCTCTGCCTTTGATAAAGATTGTCAATGGTCGTAATACTGGATTTAATAAGGTCTTTCATTGAAATAATCTTACCTTCCATTTTGCGGCCGATTATTTCAAATATACAGCGTTCCGATTCATCAAGGAGAGAATCAATATTTTCAACAGGATCATGGCACTTTTTAATAATTTGAGTTGAATTATTTATCAAAGCACGCAAGATATATTTCTCCTTAACAATCCTGGCATAATGGCTGATATTGGCCGCAGAAGGTACTGAATTTGAAATGACAGCTAAGTACGCCTGCCCTCCGACTTCATCCAAGACAGCTCTTTTTTTAAGCTCCTCTGAAAGAGTCAATAAATCTACAGGGGAATTTTTGTCATAAAGCTCTACTATAGTCTGGAAAATTTTCTGATGCGCATTTTTATAGAAATAGTTCTCATATAAAATCTCAATTGCCTGAGCAATAGCAT
>CAZLTA010000103.1:0-5346 GCA_964562345.1 uncultured Planctomycetia bacterium | reverse complement strand
AGGTAAAGCCGAGGATATCTCAGGGGGATATATTAGAACGAGGGCAGAGGTTAAGGACAAAGATGGTAATCCAGTAAAAGATGCAAACGGTAATATTTATTATCAAATGGTAGATAGCCAAAAAGAAAAAAGTGACGATTATTACCAGAAAGCTATTGAATTAGGTTTAACAGCATTGGGATTAAAGCCAGAAGGTAATGATGTAGCGTCGCTTTTGGCTGCTTTAAAAGAAGGCGGTGCCAGTAAAGCTCTTCAGGTAATGCAAGATTTACTGAATGAGGCGTACGGATCAAAAGGGGCAGAATATTATCAGAAAATAGAGCAGAACTTACAGTATGTATTTGGTTTAATTGAAAAAGGGAAACAAATTGCTTACGATCCTGCTACTTCGAAAGTTAGGGCCATATCAGACCCTTTAAAAATCTTAGAGGATGCAGCGAATAAAGCCAAACAGCAAGCTAGTTCTACTGGCAGTGGCGGCGGTAGCCCTGCAGGCAGTGGCGGACAGCAGAAACCGGGTGCGGGTGGTAATCCTAAAAATCCTGCTGCACAGCTGGGAGGCAAGTTTAAAAATGACATGTTAGGTAAAGACGGGTACTTTGGCCCCAAGAGCAACTTCGAAAGCCGCGTTAATAACGCTCCCGATGCGGCGATGGAGAAATTAGCTCAAAATGCTGGAATGAGCGTATCTGAGTTGAAAGAAAAGATGCTTTCACTTTCTGCAAACGATGCCAGGAAAATGTATCTTAGCAAGATAGGTCTTCAAGAAAAGCAGATACAGCATTTAATGAGTATAATGGGTGATAAAGATGCTGCAATTGCATACCTTATGAAGGTTCTTGGACTTACGGAAGAAGAGGCGGCTGCTTTATATGAACTGTTGTCAGGTATGACCCAGGAAGATGCTATGAAGATGTATCTTGAGAAATTGGGATATACAGATGAAGAGGTGCAGGGATTCATGGAAGTATTTAACAAGATGAATGAGGATATGGAGCAGTATTTGAGAGAAACTCTGGGTATTACAGACGAAAGCTTAATTACAGAACTTTTGGGTATGAGTAAAGCAGATGCAGAAGCTAAATTAAAAGAAGAAGGTTATACGGATGAAGAAATTGCGGGCTATTTTGAAAAACAGGATGCGGCCAGACAATACCTGAAAGATACTTTTGGAATTGAAGATGATGCTGAAATTGACAATATTTTAAGCATGGACCCGGCTGCTGTTGAAGAGCATTTAAAACAAAACAGCATTGACGTTACGGATATAGAAGGTATTGATACAATTGATGATTTCGCAGCTCTTCCGGACAGCGAGAAACTGGAGAAGCTGATTACATATCTGGTTGATAAAAAAGGTATGGATTATGCTGCAGCAACAGACAAGGCGGCAGGAATCATATCTGATTTAAATAGCCTTGAAAGCGGCGATGCTGTTAGTACATATCTTAACGAACACTGGCAGGAATTGCAGAAAGAAGACTGGCTGGATACATTTATGGATAGTATATCAGACCTTAACACATACCAGCAGAAGCAGAAACTGATGGAAATAGGTTTGACGGAAGAAGAGGCGACGAATTTCTTCAAGTTGTCAGCTGATAATGCCAGGCTTGATTTCTTGATGAACGAATGCGGATTAGACCAGTGGACAGCACAGCTTTGGGTAGGCAAGGAGCTGCAGGAAGACGGCAGTTTGAAGACAATAAGCTATTCGAATTATCTGAAAGATATATTTGATGCCGTAGAAAAAGCAGCAGAAGATTTAGGGTACGGTAAGCAGGCAGCGCAAAAGGTAGCTGAAGGCGTCCAGACAGGTGCAGAAGCCCAGTCGCAATATCAGACACAGCTTGCAGCGGGAGCAGGTGATCCGCGTCTTATTGATATACAGCCAGGTACAGCTACAGCGACGGATACCGGAAGTTCAGAAAGCAGCGGGTTCAGCGATTCTGAAATGGAGGCAATTTCCAATAAGCTGCTGACTGCACTTTTAACAGGAGAGATGCTTCCTGAGAACGCTTATGATGTGGCAAAGTCGATTATTTCTGAAGTTGCCGGTGCTGCTCCTGTCAATAATGGAGATACTCCTGTGCCGGCGCCATCACCTTCTGATGGTACAACCATTGTAAATAACCCAGAAACTGCTACTGTTGGAACAGCCGGAGTTAGCAGTGTAAATAAGAGAATTGATACCTTCGCAAATCAATATAAGCAAATACTACTGGAAGTTTACGGAGAGGAAGAAGGTTTAAGGAGATTTCAGGAGTGGTATCAGGAATATATAATGAATCAATAATATGATGCTCTTTTGAAAAGTTTTTGATAAATTTGCAATTTTTGTATAAATGTGGTATAATTATAATATGAGAGATAAAAAAGTTACAGGAGGTAAGAAAATGAAAGTAAAAATCGTTTTGGTTGCAATGTTCTTTGTCGGGTGCTTGTTTTCATATAATGCTTTTGCTCATTTGGGATATGATCCTGATACGGGAGAAGCAACGATTGTTCATCCAGATGGCTCTATTACTCAAGGGGGCGAAACATTAGTGCCGCCATTAGATGAGCGTACAGATCCGCAAACAACTACTACTGGTTCCGATGATCGTCAGAATGTTACCGATGAACCTACTCAAAATGCTGTAGCTGATGCAGTATCCATGAATGGCGGTAATATGGATACAAATGGCGATGGCAATATTGATGATGGTTGGACAGTGCAGAGCGTAGGAAATAATGCTGCTCAAAGTGAGACTGCAGGAGTTCGAGGTAGAGCACAGGCAGATAATGATGCTTTCACAGGAGCTTTAGCTGATGCTGGTATTGATCCAATTCAAGTTCCTGCGGTTCAAGCAGGTGATATTGTTGCTCAAACCGGAACGCCTGGAGAAGTTGGTTATCAATATTATGTTTTACGGCATAATGCTCATACGGATAGATTGGAAGCAGTTTATAGTGAAAACAGACAACGGAATGAAGCTGGAAAGCAAAGAAAAGAAGTGAAAATTTATGACGAAGACAGCTATTCAAAGTATCAGAGAAAAAGCAAGGAATACACAGTGCATTACGGAACTGATGGAAAAGGAGAGGTGTTGGATGTACAGCCTGATGTAACTGATAACATGACTAGTAGCGGGAAATGGGGGACAGCATCTTCTAAAGGAATACAGGATTACAATAAAGATGGAGATAATGTTACAGCAGATACTTTAGTTAATAAAATGGGTTGGGGGAATATATTGGAAGCAGCCGGTGTTAATAATCCTGCTGATGTTGCCAGTTTTGATGTTTCTCAAGATCCAGCAACAGGAAAAATCAATAAAGTAGTATTTTATGATGCAGACGGAACAAAAATAGGTGAATATCCGCCAAAGCAATCATCACCAGGTAGTTCTGGTGGCGGTAACCCTGCTCTTATTGGCGGCAATGGTTCTGGCGGAGGTGCAGCAACACCGCCGGCTGGGGATGTTGTCTGGAATTCAGTAGAAAGTGAAGTTAATGCCAGACAGAATCTTCCCTTCAGAAATCGGATGGATAAAATCGGAAAAGAACAGATGAATGGTCTGGGTGTCGGCGCTGGTGATGTCAGGGATATTTTAAATGCTGCAGAAAAAGACCCTCAGGCAGCCCAGGCACACCTGCTTAGCAGTCTGGGGTTGAGTGATGATAAGATAGCTGTTTTTAATGGTTTTGAAACCCGCGATGAGAAATTCGCTTTCCTGAAAGAGCTTTATATCTCTCAAGGGTTAACCGAAGAGGAAGCTGCAGAAAAAGCTAATGGAACTCTTCAGACTTTATCCTGGCTGGGGAATTACTCCGCTCTTTTAGGGATGGAGCCTGCGGAAAGAATCCAGTATCTTAAAGATGAGATGGGATTGTCGCAATTCACCTCTCAGTTAATTGCAGGATATGTTTTAAACGAGGACGGAACTGTGGAAGAGCTTCCCGATGATTATCTTACGGAAATTGAAAATGCAGTTAAAGAATTTTTTGCAAGTCATAAACTGGATAACGATACTTTGAAAGAAATAAAGGCGCAAATTATAACAGCGCTTTATTCCGGAGAACTTATGCCTGAGAATATAAATGAAATTCTACAGACAATTGCGGATGGATTGGAGAAAGCACACGGTGTAGTTGAAAATCAGGAATAGAGAGAAAAAAGTGAAATTAAAATTATTTATTTTCTCAACTCTATTTTTATTCAGTTTGAAAAGTGCTTTTGCATTTGAAGGTATCCCTTATGAAAAAGGAGTGCTGCTTATAGGGCTTACTGAGGAATTGCCTGATTTACCGAATGATGTTTCTCATGTTGTCAGTTCATATGACGGGAAGGTTGCGGAAAAAGCGGTTATACCTGGTGTATTCAAACTGAAATTCCCGGATGATGCTAATCTGGATGAAATCAAGAAATCATTAGAGTCTCTGGAAACAGTAGAATATGTTGAGTTTAATTACCGTTTTAAAATAGAAGGCGCCTCTGCAATTGACCTTGGCACAACTGCTGTAGATGTTGTATCTCCCAATGACATCGGTTTTTTTTTGCAATGGGGCCTTGCCCAAATTCAGATGCCCGAGGCCTGGAACAAAGAACAGGGAAGCAGTACTGTTAAAATTGCAATTTTAGATACAGGCTGTGATTTAAACCACCCTGATTTAAAAGAAAGAATAGACAGAAGCAGTTCTTATAATGTTTTAAACCCTTCAAAATCACCCGAAGATGATTCTTTTAGCGGCCATGGAACGCATGTTGCTGGTATAATCGGTGCCGCATCCGATAACGGAATCGGAGTTGCGGGAGTTGCCTGGAAGCCAAAGCTTGTTATTATAAAAGTCGCAGATTCAAACGGCGAAATTTCAATGGATAATCTTGCAACAGGTATTTACAGGGCGAAAAATACAGCGGGTGTAAAGGTCATTAATATGAGTCTGGGAGGACCTTATTTTTCTCAGGCAGTTCAGTCAGCAGTTAAAAAAGCATATGAAAAAGGGATAGTCCTGGTTGCGGCGGCAGGTAATGACAGGAGTAGTTTGAAATATATCCCCGCAGGATATAATGAGGTAATCGGTGTTACCGCAACGGATAGAGAGGATAAGCCTTGTTATGTCTTCTCATCTTTAAATCCCATAGAAGGAACTAATTATAACCCTTCCGGACAGGAGTATTATAGCATTACAGCTCCGGGGGTGGATATTTATTCTACGCTGTCAGGCGATTCTTACGGATATATGGACGGGACATCTATGTCGGCGGCTTTTGTTTCCGGAGTTGCGGCGCTTCTGGCATCCAAGAATCCTGAGCTTACGCCGCAGAAAATAAAAAACATAATCGAAGATACATCAGATTCT
>CAZLTA010000102.1:0-5363 GCA_964562345.1 uncultured Planctomycetia bacterium | reverse complement strand
GCGCAAGATAGGATATTCTTTTAAAACAGACTTCGTATCAACATCCGGAGAATAAATGTTCTGGTCAATACCGTGATGAATAACAGTTATGTTTCTATGGTCATATCCGATACCCATAATTTCTCTTTTTATAAAATGGCTAACCGCAATAATATGGCTCCATTTAATATCCCGCATTAAATCAAGAAATAAATTATCATCCCAAACATTGTGTGCCGTTAAAAAAAGCGGGATGCCTTTCTTATCAGCTATTTCCTGAATTGCCGCTGCATGAACTTCACTAAAATAATGCATATTGTGGACATGGATACAATCCGGTTTTGTTTCCTCAATAAACTTATTAAATACCGACCTTACCTCTTCCAGAAGCCCAATTACCCCTCTTTTACTGAGCCAGTTTAAATCCATAATAGGATGCCGGAATATACCCACACCTTTATAATTATCTTTTCCTTTTTCTCCTTCAAATGAACAGGTAAGAAGATTAACCTTATGCCCCATATCAACCAAAGTGGGCAGCAGTATAGTTAAATGTGTTTCTACTCCGCCAATAACAGGGGGAAAACCCCAATGCAAGTGAGATATACTTA
Organism: uncultured Planctomycetia bacterium; assembly: GCA_964562345.1. GTDB lineage: Bacteria > Omnitrophota > Gorgyraeia > Kaelpiales > Kaelpiaceae > Saelkia. The sequence goes on along the minus strand of CAZLTA010000102.1, from coordinate 4,773 downwards.
ATTTCTTGCTTTTATTTGCCATCGTTTACCATCCTTTATAAATAATAACTTCGTTCTTCTTTCAGAGGGGTTTTTGTCTTAAAAATAAATATCTTACCGCCAGCCAATTCATGCAAAATACCAAATACTTTTATTTTAATCTTTTTCCTGCAGCCTGTTGAAAGAAGCTGAATTTTTATTCTGTCATTTTTGACTTCAAACCTGAGCAGTTCGCCCCTCCAGTGAAGATTAAAAATAACCTTCCGCCATATTTTCGGCAGTCTCGGATTAATTGACAATATTTCTTTATCTATTCTCACACCGGCAAAACCATTTATCACAACCTGCCATGTGCTTCCGATACAAGCCGCATGGATACCTTCATTCGTATTATTATGTATATTACTTATATCAGCATGCAGGGTCGTATTGAAGAATCTATATGCTCTGCCTCTATCCCCCGCTTCAATAGCCATAAGAGCATATACCGGAAGACTGAGTGAAGATTTATGTATAGTTCTATTAACATAATATTCATAGTTTTGTTTTTTGGTCTTGAAGTTAAAAATATCAGAAAGCAGATACAGAAACATAATTACATCCGCCTGTTTAACAAGCTGAGTCTTATCATAATCCCGGGGTGTAATTTTCTCTGTGACAACAGGCATAGAATGTTCATCCCATTTGGTTATTTTAATCCTCTTTTTTCTGAAATAGCCGTCAAACTGTTCAATTATCCGTTCCTTATCCATCTTAATGTTAATACCGGCGGCGATTTTTCTCCATACTGCCGGCTCTTTTACTGAAAGGCTTATTTTGCCAGCTATTTTTTTAAAAAGAACTGCATCAGATTTTTTGATTTTCTGAAACATTTTATACGCGATGATTAAATTCCATTTTGCCATTACATTAGTATAAGCATTATTGTTTACATCCTTATGAAATTCATCAGGACCAATAACATGTTTAATTTCGTATTCTTTCTTTCTTTTATTATATCCAACGCGACTGGCCCAGAATCTTGCTGTTTCAAACAAAATCTCATAACCATAATCTTTAAGAAATCCCTCATCGTGCGCAGCCTTATAATAATAATTAACTGCATAGGCTATATCTGCTGTAATATGATGCTGTTTTTTACCCGTATCTATTTTAATTATTTTCCCGTCTAAATCCTTGGCCCAGCCGGGAGTTTCATCATATCCCGAACCAGCCGATTCCCAGGGGAACATAGCGCCTTTAAAACCTAATCGTTTTGCAATTGCTCTTGCCGCATCCAATCTCTTATACCTGTAAAGAAGCATATTTTTAGCTGCATCGGGAAAAGTATATAAATAAAACGGGAGAAGAAAAATCTCGGTATCCCAGAAAATGTGCCCCCGGTACCCCTCACCTGACAATGTCCTGGCTCCTACACTGGAGGAACCATCATTTTTTGGAGCACATATCAGCATATGATAGATATTGAACCTGAAATTCTTTTCAACTTCCGGGTCTCCCCATATAGAAACCTCGGCCACTTTCCATAAATCCTCCCAAGCACGAATATGTTTTTTAAACAAAGAATTGTAATTGCAGCTAAACGCCTTTCTGAATTTATTCTCTGATAATTCCTTTTGCCTGTCTAAATCCTCCTCTTTTGAAACCACATCTATATAGAATATTTTAGTAAATACAACTGTCTGATTTTTGCGCAATTTCAGCTCGAATATATTATCTTCCGCTAAAATTTTTTTGCCCTCGGTTTTATAAGAGAAACCACTTCTGAAAATCACATTACATGATTTGGAAAAAGTCTCAACTATAACATAGCCCTCATTATTAAACTGTCCTAATTCTTTGACTCTAAAATGCTTCTTACGGCCTTCGGTCACAGTACCTGAATTACACACCGATGTATCTATTCCTGTTTCAATGGAAAACCAGGCTCCTTCGTCCAGAGGAGTGAAAACAACCTGCATAACACCTATATTCTTGGCGTACATAGACAAAAATCTTAAACTCTGGTAATCGTATTTTCTTTTTTTGGTATCCTGGAAAACAGAATGGCGGTATAACAACCCATGCCTTAAGTTCAAAACCCTTTTATGTTTTAAAACATCCATAGTGCCGGCACCAATTTTTTCTCCAGCTGCCATAATCTTAAAATTAAAAGGATTGGGGAAATTAACTAACTCGGAAACCTGAGACCCGATTTTATCATATACCCCGGCAATATAAGTCCCCGGCTTAGTATCATAAGGAACTTCTTCTAAAATAGCACGGCTTCCCAAAAAACCATTTCCCAATGCCAATTGGCTTTCTTTTATCGCCTGAAGAGACTTTACCCAGCCCTCTTCCTTAACCAACCAGGAATCTTCAGTATTGTACTTAGAATAATAGTCTTTCATTTTTTTTCAAATGTCAGCTTCCATCCTCTCTCCATAAGTAAAATTAACAATCTTGCTTTTACTCAATTCTAAATTGGGAACGATAATAATGGCTTTGTTCTCTGCAAGGAACCTGGACCGCCTGATGCCAATATCTAAAACTTCAACCTTTTCGTCTGAAGGAAGCTGAATTTTATCTCCAACGGAAAAAGGCCTGTCAACCATAATTAAAAAACCGGCAATGATGTTAGCTATGGTATCCTGCGCAGCCAAAGCTATGGCAAGAGAACCGACTCCTAAAGCAGCCACAAACGCATTTATGTTAACTCCGATTCTGTCTAACAGCACAATTAAACCCACTGCCCAAATAATGGTTACGGTTATTCTTTTAAAGAGAGGAATAAATTTATCATCCAGTTCCGTCTTCGTTCTGGCTGCAATGTTTACCGCATACCAGTTAAATAAAACCACAGCGATTTTAAATGCCCAGTAAGTAATGAATAAGATAAGCAAAGAAACAAATGTTTTATCTAAATATTCCTTATCCCCGGCAGTATATTTTTCAGAAGCTAACCGAAACAGCGCAAAAATCACCCCGCCCGCAATCAAAGGGACAATACTTCCCTTAAAAATGACAACCCAAGCCTTCTTTGATGATTTCATTTTATACTCCTCTATGCTAAAACGCCTTTTCTCATTTAAACACCATTCATTTTACCACTTACTATGAAATTGAACAAGGTCATCTCTATATTAGGAGCATCAGAGATTATGGATACTGGGGAGGTATTAGTTATCAACTATTTCCAAGTACAGCTTAGACACAACAACAATTTTATGCTTTCGATTTCGTCTAACATAGCAATCAGCGGTTTTGCAGCAGGCAAAATCCGCTGGATTGTTTTGTTAGACAGTATTTATATTTTTTGCAGCTATTCATAATGCGTCTACATTCTGATAATTTTTATAGTTTTATATCTTTTTATAACTTGGTAAACGATCCGGCGCTGAATATTTATTCTACGGGAATAAGCCCCTGCTAAATCACCCACAAGTTTTTCAAAAGGAGGAGAAACTTGGAATGGATTTTCCTTTAAAATTTCAAGTATAATTTCTGCTTTCTTGCGCAACCCGGCAGCAGAGAGCTTTTTTGCGTCTTTCTGAGTTTGTTTTGTGTAGAGAAACTTCCAGTTTACCACTTTAGTTTTTTATCGCATTTTTTAAGAGGAGTTTTTAGGCCTTTGCGAATAGATTCTCTCATTTTGGGAATTGAAGACAGATACAACGTTTCTTTTATTGCGCTCCAATCTTCTTCCGCAATTAGAACAGCATTATGTCTTTTCCCTGTAATCTGTATGGGCTCATGGGACACAGCAGCCTTATCTAATAATTTATACAACTTAGCTCTTGCTTCACTTACTGTAAGCGTTGTCATCATAATCACCTCCGTTTGAAACGTACCATATAACGTACGGAATGCCAAATAAAAAATTTTATTTTTGTATTTTGTTGTTTATTTGTCTAACATAAAAATCAGCCGCTCAGTTCAATCTGCTAAGTATCACTTTATCCATGGAAACTAATCTTCTTATATTGACAAATACCCGCATTATAGCAATATTTACCTGAATAGCCCTCTCACTATTGAGAACACTGGAAAGCATAGCCACACCTTGTTCCGTAAATGCATAAGGTAAATATTTTCTATGATGCCCACGGCCAGGTTTTAAGGTCACAAATTGTGACCTTAAAGCTTTATTTTCTTCTTTTGTAAGTTGAACCATAAAATCGCCCGGAAATCGTTTAAGATTACGTTTTACTGCCTGATTTAACACTTTTGTTTCTACCCTATAAAGCTCAGTAAGCCCGCTATCCAACATTACATTTAGCCCTCTAATCAAAAATATCTTCTTTTCAATAATGCCTTGTTTAACAATATTTGCCATATTTTTCTTACCAACTCCAAACTATTTATCTTTCATCCACCTTTTTTATATTATAATGCCTAACTTTCCTGAAAATATGCTACTATTTTTTCGTCCTCTCACACACCGCAATAAAAGCGCTATTTCCTCTGCCCTTGCCCTTAAAGAACTGCTTAGCCCCATAAGATTAGAACCAGTTTCAAGCAAAGATGCTGATTTTTATCAGCTCTTTGCAGAACACGAGAAGGATTTTAAGCCTTATTATGTAGCCCATACAAAAATAGAAACCCTTGCGCTATTAGATGAGAAGCACAAGGGTTCGAATTGGTTGCAATGGCGGTGCCTTTTGGTTAAAATCCGAACTTTTTTTGACGAAAATCCGGATTGCGAACTTTGACGCCTCGCTCAAAATCCGAATTCTGAAAAATGGCGGTACCTTTTGGTTAAAATCCGAACTTTTTTTGACGAAGATCCGGACTGCGAATTTTGATTGCCGAGCT